>JBEIEG010000103.1:0-8732 GCA_040383035.1 Hyphomonadaceae bacterium
CCTCAAGCAATAATATCCGGCGTCAATTGGTCTTCCCAATGCGCGATTTCGTCTTTGAGCGCGAGTTTGCGGCGTTTGAGGCGCATGATGCCAATTTGGTCATAGGGCGCGGTCTCTTGTAGGGCTTGGATCGCACCGTCTAGGGCGCGGTGTTCCTCACGCAGGGCGAAAATTTTGGCCTCGAAGCGTTCTGCATCGGCATCTTCGGAAGGTGAAGTCCAGTCGCTTGCCATAAGGCTTCCTCATTCAGAGCGCGTGCCAAGTTATCAAACCGATTGCCCAGCATGGGCGAGGCGCTTCAACAGTGCGTCTAGCGCCGCGTCAAGAGGGACGTGGGCGGCACGGACGCATTGGATCAGGCCGTCATAGCCACTTAAGGGCTGCCCCTTAATTTCGCTTAAATGTAAAATCTGCAAAATCGTTTGTTCGGAGGCTAATTCAGCAGCCAACAGCTGAACCCGGGTTTCGGCGACCAAAGTAGGTGGCTCCGTCTGGGGTTCTGCTTTCAGGGCGCGTCGACGCTGGCGCACGGGCGTCACCAGTTGTCGCGTTAGTTTTTGTGCCAAGCGCTGGGTATCGGTGGCCTCAAACCCTTGCCCTAGGCGGGCCCGATAGAGGGCAAAGATCAGATAAGTCACGTCCAGCCCATAGCGGTCTTGCGCTGTCAGGCAATCCGCTTCCACCCCATCTTGGGCGTAGAAGGCCAGCGCAAAGTCCCAGATGGTGAGGCTTGGATTGCGCTTAGACGGGCCCGACATCTTCCCCCCAACGCTTGATGCCTTTGACCTCAAATCCAAGCAAATCGAGGGCACGGCCTACCGATTGGGTGACGACCGCATCAAGGGTTTCCAATTGGGCATAGAAAGCAGGCACAGGCGGGAAGATGATGCCGCCCATTTCAGTGACGGCTGCCATGGTACGAATATGACCCAAATGATAGGGCGTCTCGCGCAGCATCAGCACAACGCGCCGACGTTCCTTTAGTTGAACGTCTGCTGCCCGCGTCAACAGGTTAGAGGTTACGCCGGTGGCAATCTCGCCCATGGTACGCACCGAGCAGGGCGCAATCAGCATGCCGTCTGTCTTAAACGAGCCTGATGCGATCGACGCCCCCACATCGGCGATCTTGTGCACGTAGGAGGCGCGACTCTTCAATGCGGTGGACTTGGGCAAGCCCTCTGATGCGAGAGTCAGTTCGGCCGCTTTGGTCAGTACAAGGTGTGTTTCGACCCCAAGCTCGGCCAGCATGTCCAAGGCGCGGACACCATAAACAGCGCCCGAAGCTCCACTTATCCCTATTATCAAGCGCTTTGACATGATCGTGATAAACCTTGTTTGGCATGCGACAAAAAAGTACTTGGCGATTCCCCTATCACGTGTTTCCCTACAGGTCTCTGAACGCAAAGGAGGCCGCCACATGGCGATTGAAGCGCATATCCGTGAATTGTCCGATAAACACGCAAAGCTTGATTTAGCGATCCAAAACGAAATGAAAAGCCTAGCCTCAAGTGACGCACAGATTGCCGCTCTAAAACGACAGAAACTCAAGCTGAAGGAAGAGCTTGAGAATTTGCGACGACGACACTGAAATTTCTCATATCCGGAAGAAAGGGGTCCAGCCGGACCCCTTTTTGTTTGCGGGTAGGTGCCCGCCTTCTTACGACCCCGGCTTCACCACAATCTGCATTTGCCAGATTTGTTCGGCAGGCTTTCCAGCCTCAAACTCCCATGGCCGCGCATAGCGCAGAACCAAGGCTTGGCCCGCCGTGCTTTGCAAATCGGTCGGGCCAGAGATGGTTTTGAAGTGGAAGCGACTCCAATCATTACCGCCAACCATGCGCTGTGCCCGCCCTTCCGGGTTCTCGGGCTCTGACGTTTTGTCGACCAACACCACGCCCGCAGGCAGGGTTTGTACCTCCCACGAATAGCCTGCCGTGGGCGTACCCAGTAATTTCACCTCAAAGCTCTGCCCGGCATTCAGCGTCGTGGTGGTGCCCGTGTCGGCAACGGTAAAAATCATCGCCTTGGACTTTTCGGCTTGAGGCTGATTGGCGCAGCTAATGAGGGCTAAAAGCCCTATGCTAAGCACCGCCAGTGATTTGATGTTGGTCACGATCAAAACCTTTCAGCCCTATATTTGGGCAATGACAACGGGAACTAAAAGCGAGCCGCCCAAGCCTCAATCGCCTCAGCATGGGCCTGCTTCTCGGCTGAGGTCAAATAGCTGCCGGTGAAGCTGTTATGCGCCAAGCACACCAATTCATCCTTATTGAGGTCCAAAGCCTTGGCGATGGCATGCCAATTGGCGTTGAGATAGCCGCCGAAATAGGCCGGATCGTCAGAATTGATCGTGGCTTTTAGGCCCTTTTCCAGCATCGTGCGCAGGGGGTGCTGGGTGAGGTCATGCACCACGCATAAGGAGAGGTTCGACAGCGGGCAGACAGTCAAGGTCAGGCCGTCTTGGGCGATGCGCGCGACCAGAGCCTCATCCTCCAAAGCGCGATTGCCATGGTCAATGCGGTCGATTTTTAGCAGGTCGAGGGCTTCCCAGACATAGGCTGGTGGGCCTTCTTCGCCGGCATGGGCAAAGAGATGCAGGCCCTTGGCGCGCGCGGCTTCAAAGACGCGCGCAAATTTCGATGGTGGGTGCCCGACTTCGCTGGAATCAAGGCCGACGCCAAAAATATGGGCCAGATAAGGCTCTGCCGCTTCTAAAGTGGCAAACGCTGCTTCTTCGTCTAGGTGGCGCAGGAAGCAGAGAATAAGTTTTGAGCTTACGCCCAATTGGGTCTCGCCATCGGCCAAAGCCCGCGCAATACCGCCGATAACCACCCCCATCTCAATGCCGCGATCGGTATGGGTTTGGGGGTCAAAAAAGACTTCGACATGGCGGCAAGCATCGGCGGCAACGCGCGTCAGATAGGCCATGGTTAGATCGTAAAAGTCCTGCTCCACCTGCAGCACGCCTGCGCCTTGGTAATAAATGTCGAGAAAGTCTTGCAGATTGGAGAAGCTATAGGCGGCGCGGACTTCTTCGACGCTGTTGAACGGGATGGCGATTTTGTTGCGCTGGGCCAAAGCAAACATCAGTTCGGGTTCCAACGAGCCTTCCAAATGCAAGTGAAGCTCTGCCTTAGGCAGGCCAGCGATAAAGGCGTCACGGTCAAAAGTGGTCATCAGGATCCCCGGGTGCGTGGTTGGCGCGGCAAGGCCAAATGGCCCTAACGGACAAGTCACAGGCCTTCTAAATCATCAGGCCTTTTGCGCAACTGCTTTATGGGGTGATGGCGCGGGGCTGGCGCTAGTTTAAGGCATCCGGCGCTGTGGCGTCTGGTTCATCAATCATCGCCGCCACGGCTTCCCAATGATCGGCCATCTCCAAGTCGCCCATAGCGGCTGCTTCGGCAGCCCGCATCACCGCAATCACAGCGCCATCTTCGCCATAGCGCGCCTGCAAGAGACGTGCGGCATGGGTAATGGCGTCAGGCGCGCTCACAGGGGGGATAGTCCGGCTTCCATCGTCCGGAATGTGTACGTAAGGCCCAGCTTTTCAAGGGCAGAGTGATCGGCGGCCGCAGTTTGATGGGCGCAGACATCGGCAGGAGCCGAGCATGTTTCAATCGCCAAGGCCTTGCCCGTTGCCACTTCGCTGGCCTTGGCTACGGCGGTGGCAGAGATCAAGGACCCGCTGCCGACATCAAAGAAGCCTGCATGGCCTTGCAGGACGATCTGGGCAATCACATTGGCTGCATCCTCAACATGGACCCAATCGCGGCTGGCTTCCCAGAGGGTCAAGGGCCTGTCGGTACCTGCCTGTTCAAGGGCCCGGTGCGGCAGACTGGCGAGCGCGCCTTTGTGCCCTTCGCCCTGGCCATAGACGGACGCCAAGCGGAAGCCAGTGGCAATTGGCGCGGCATCTGGGCCTGTGCCTTGGCTCGCGGCAAAATAATCAAATGCTTGCTTGGCGCGGCCAAAGGCGGTTTTTGGCTGGAAGCCAGCAATTACATTCGGGTCCTTAGAGAGGTCCGGCGTTGCGTCGCCATACACCTGCATGGAGGATGCCCAATAGATCGCCCGCTGTTTAGCTACGGCATAGTCCCATACGCGGCGGGGCAGATGGTAAGAAGTCTCAAACAAGGCATCCACATCGCCCGCGCTATGGCCCGCGTCGGCAAAGCACAAAACGCCAGCGACTTCGCGCCAAGCCCGGTCGAGATGCTTCATCAGATCGTCTGGAGCCCAAAGATCTGCCATCTTTGCAGGCAGATTGGCCCATTTGCCTGAACCGCTGGAGCCTAATTGGTCGCAGATGATCACGTGTGCGCTACCATCATCTGCCAGATGCCGCGCAACTGCGCTGCCGACGAGGCCCGCGCCGCCAATGACGATGAATTTCCGACCTTGAGAAGGCATTTTGACATCCACTTTGTGTTAATCTTACACATTGGCACTCAATGTGTGTGAATTTCACACATTTAAGAGCGAAATTCACCTCTGTCTAGCGGCTTGGCAGCTTGGGTTGCAGGCACCATGTTACCTGAATGATCGATCAATCGCGCCCCAGCACTGCCGCAACGCTTTCCCCCTTGCGGTTGTTTGCCTATGCGCTGCCCGCGGTGCCCATCGCCGCTTTGGGCCAACCCTTTTACATGTTTGCACCGACCTTTTATGCCAAGGAAGTTGGCATCGGAGCAGGCATGATTGGCCTTATCCTGTTGATTGTGCGCGTGTTAGATGCGGCGAGCGATTTAGCAGCAGGCCGCTTGTCGGACCAAACGGGTGGCCGCTTTGGGCGGCGCAGGCCTTGGGTTCTTCTGGCAAGCCCACTGGCGGCTTGGTCAGCCTATATGATTATGACGCCGCCCGATGGGGCAGGGGCCGCCTATTTTGCGCTTTGGACCTTGCTGGTTTCCATCTCTTGGGCAGCCATAACGCTGCCCCTGAACGCGTGGGGCGCAGAGCTCAGCCCCGATTATCGCGAGCGCATTGTGGTGACGGCATGGCGCGAGATTGCCACGGTTTTGGGGGTGATTGGCGCGGTAGGCCTTGTGGCCATTGTCTCAAACGGCGGCCCGCTTCGGGAAGCTTTGGCGATGTTGGGCCTCTTTGCTGCGATCACAACGCCTTTGGCATGCGGCATCTGTGTGCTTTTGGTCCCAGATCCCCCTTTGACCACACAGCCTGTGGCCAGTTTGAAAGAGGGGCTGAAGGATTGCGCGGCAAATGAGCCATTTCGGCGTTTAGTTGTGGCTTATGTGATCAATGGTATTGCCAATGGGCTGCCAGCCACTTTGTTTCTCTACTTCGTATCCGAGCGTTTGGGCCGCCCCGACCTGCAAGGCGCCTTGTTGGGGACCTATTTTCTCGCAGGCCTTATCTCTGCGCCCTTTTGGGCTTGGTTGGGCGGGAGGTATGGCAAAGACCGCGTATGGCGCTGGGCGATGGTCTGGGCCTGTCTGATTTTTGCTTTAGCGTTGGGTGTTACAGGGCCGAAGGATTGGATATTGTTTCTCATCGTGTGCGTCGGCTCAGGTCTGGCTTTGGGTGCCGACATCGTGCTGCCCGCGGCCATGCAGGCTGACGTCGTTGACCTCGATGAGCTCAAAACCGGTCAGGCACCCAGAACCGGCCTTTATTTTGCGCTGTGGAGTGTGGCGACCAAGCTGGCTCTAGCGGTAGCGGCCGGGGCGGCCTTTGGAATCTTGGGTCTGGTGGGGTTCAATACGCAAGGCGGTAGCCAAACCGAGTTAGCGCTAAACAGCCTCGTCGCGCTTTATTGCGCCATTCCGATTGGGCTGAAACTCATCTCGATCCTTTTGATGCGCGACTTCCCGATTGATGCAACCGAACAGGCGCGCATCCGGGCCGCGATTGCGGACAACCGTAAGAGTTCAAGCGTTTAGGCCTACTCGCGAGGCGATCCGGTAAGCGTAGTTACCTTGCGATAATCAAAGCTTTGGCCCGCAATCTTGAACGCTGTGCGCACCCAGCGCCCCGTCCCGTCGTACCACAGGTCTGTATTGACAGCGCCGCGTACCCGGTAGTGATTGGCCCGAACTGGGGTGCCACCGATTTGAAGCACTTCTTCGCCAACCCGATTCACATTAACGCGGCTTAGCTTGCCATCGCGGCTATCGAGGAGGCGGGTTTGATTGATGGTGCTGAAGCGCCACCAGCTTGACGGCAGCAGGCTCGCAGGCGCGCTGCCTTTGAAGCCGGTCCCGTCGACGACTAGGTCTGTGCCCCGCAAATTCGCCGCGACAGACTTGTTCGACCGATTTTCTTTGTCCGTGCAGTTCAGGCTGGTGAGTTGGGTGCCGCGCCAAGCTTCTTCGCAGCGATGGCGATAAGTGAAGCCGATTGGACCAATCTTGCCTGCCATATCGATCGCGATGCGCACATTGGTAATGTCAGCTGATTTAGAGACCGTCACGCTGTGTCGACCTACGGGTTTGCCATTCATCAGAATTTCAAACTCAGTCCGCCCCGGCGTGGTGGCAGCCGCCGCGCTAGACGTTATCGCCGTGCCACCCAGCACAAAGACGGCGGCAAAAAGACACTTCTGGAGGGTGCTTTTGGAAAACATTGCAAAACCTCGTTCAATGAAAGCTAAGGAGAGTATCCGGCGAAAATCAATTGAAACGGTTAATCAACCAGCCTAGCGCGCCCTTCAGGCGTATTGGGCCGGTCTGCGCGATCAAACAAATGCAATCGCCACCCTTGGCTGCACCGGGTTGATGCTCGCTGTCTTCATCATGAACCAATAAATCACCGCGGCGATAAACTTGGTTCCCATCATCCAGAGCGCCCGATAGGACAAGCGTGACTTCAAGACCTGCATGGCCATGTTCTGGAACCTTGCGACCCGCTTCTAGCTTCAGCAATTCAGCATCACTGCCGTGCAAGGGCATCATCAACATCCCAGCCAAGTTGCGACGCCAGCGGCCTTGGTCGAGTGAAGAGAGGACATGGGTCATGTCATCAATCTCACGCAGGGCATGATTTGAATAATCTTGACCAATTTCGGCTTCCAACCAAGCGGGCTGGGCGATGTCCACCGGTTCAATCGCGTCCAACAAGATGCCGCCAGCCGCATCAAAGGTGCGCGTGAATTCACGCGCTTGGGGTTGCAAGGCCAAGTGCGCCGAAACCACCAAAGCAGGCCCACGCGGCAAGCTTCCCGCCGCATAGTCCAGCAAGAGCGCCTGATAGCGCTGATCCTGTTGAATCGTGTCCGATGTGAATTCGTCGTTCATGTGCTTTGTTGTGCCGTTGGGTTATGAGATAGTCTTTGCAACTTACGCTGAAATCCCTTTAGTGGATCATAACAACTGAAAAAACCCCGAGTGGCATGTCTAGGGCGTGCAGCGCAATGAACTGGTTGAGGACAAGACAATGGCAGGCTGGGCCAATCCTGATGATCCGTTAGTTTCCACGCAATGGTTGGCCGACAAGATTGACGCGCCAGACGTACGTATCATTGATGCATCGTGGCATATGCCAGCAGCTGGGCGCAATGCCAAAGAAGAGTATGATGCGACCCATATTCCTGGCGCAGTCTTCTTTGATATTGATGAGATTTCTGACACCGCAAGTCCGTTTCCCCATATGATGCCCAGCCCTGAAAAATTCGCCAGCCGGGTGAAAAAACTGGGCCTAGGCGACGGCCTTCGTTTGGTCATTTATGACAGTACCGGTGTGTTCTCTGCGGCAAGGGTGTGGTGGATGTTTCGCCATATGGGTCATGACGATGTCGTGGTTCTTGATGGCGGTTTGCCGAAATGGCAGGCTGAGAATCGTGCGACCGAAGATATGCCACCTATCGCGCGCGAGCGGCACTTTACCGTACGCCGTCGCGCCGATTTGATCCGCGACAAGAGTCAAATTTTGGCGAAAGTCGAAGCCCGAAGTGCCCAAATTCTCGATGCCCGGCCCGCAGGTCGCTTCGCTGGCACAGCACCTGAGCCGCGCGCCAATCTGCCTAGTGGCCATATGCCCGGTGCTTTCAATGTCCCGTTCTCGACCTTGTTGAAGCCTGACAACACCATGAAGGACCCAGCCGACTTGGCAGAGGTCTTTAAGGCTGCAGGGGTCGACTTGAGTAAGCGCTTGGTGACCACCTGCGGCTCTGGCGTCACCGCCTGTGTCATCGCTTTGGCCTTGGCGCGTTTGGGGCTGTGGGATGTACCTGTCTATGACGGTGCGTGGAGTGAGTGGGCAGCGGACCCCACCTCGCCGATCGAGACAGAGGCTGCTGGATGAGCAAGAAGTCAAAAGCGGGCAGCACCGAGGGCCTTTCGGCTGCGACCCGCTTGGTACAAGTTGGCCGCGATCCGTTTTCTCATGAGCGGGTGATCAATCCGCCGATCCAGCGCGGCTCGACCGTGTTGTTTGATCAAGCCGATGACCTTTATCGCGCGGGCCCTCTGAGTGACATGAAGGGCTATGGACTTGAGGGCTTATCAACGCAGGATCGCTTATGCGAAGCTCTGACGGAGATTTCTGGCGGGATTGGCACTGTGCTGGCCCCATCTGGTTTGCAAGCGCTGACCTTGGCCCTGATGGCGGCGACCAAGGCCGGTGACCATGTGCTGTTGACCGATTCTTCCTATGGCCCAACCAGACGATTTTGCCGCGAAGTCTTGGGCAATTATGGCGTAGAAACAGAGATTTATGACCCACGCATCGGCGCGGGCATTGCTGGCTTAATCCGGCCCAATACCTGCCTGATC
>JBEIEG010000104.1:0-8697 GCA_040383035.1 Hyphomonadaceae bacterium
CAAGAGGCCAAATCTGTTTCGGTTGAGATCGAGCAAGATGCGCTCCAGGCCCAGCAACGCGTTGCCCTGGTTGAGAAGATCATGGGAACCAACAAATCTTTGGTCATTGAGAAGAGCAAAGAGACCCAAGGCTTCATCTATAAGTCGGTGGATCGGGTGACGGGCGAAGTCACACGGATTTGGCCGATTGAAGACTTGGCCAGCACGTTGACCTCACTTGCCGATGAAGATGAGCGCGCCACCATGCGCGGCATGATGATCGACGCAAAAGCCTGAAACGGCCTTGGTGCTAAAAATCTCACCGCAACTTTGAAAGTTGCGCTTACCCATCAGAAACTAGCTTCTGGTGGCATTTACCATTGGTTATTCAAATCAAATCACCTCTGAATGCCTCTTACTCATTCATTCTAGGGGGGCTGATTTGACAACGACCGTTCACACCAATTTGGCAGCCTTGGGCGCTGTCCAATCCTTCAACAGCGTCAATCGCGGGGTTGAAACTGTCCAAAACCGGATTTCGACAGGGCTAAAGGCAAGTGGTGCGCGCGATGGCGCTGCCACCTTTGGCATCGCCCAGCAACAGCGGGCGGAAGCCGGTAGTTTAGACGCTGTTACTACCAGCCTTAACCGCGCCATTAGCATCGCCGACATCGCCCTCGCAGCTGGTTCTTCATTGTCAGATATACTAACGCAGATGCGGCAAAAGGCCGTCGCGGCGTCTGATGCTTCTATCTCAGACATAAGCCGCGCGATTCACAACGCAGACTTTATCGCCCTGCGGGATCAAATTAGCGGCATCATCGCCAATGCTGTATTCGACGGCCAAAATTTGTTAGGTGGGCCAGCTGGTACAAACATTACCTTTCTTGCTAGCACGAACGGATCCAACAGCCTCGACCTACCCGTCTTAGATTTACGACTACCAGCAACACCAAGCGCCGTCGCCAGCCCCGCCGCCGCCATGTACTTGGGAAGCGGCACGGCACTGACCACCGCGACCAATAGTGTCGATGCTGCAGCCCGGGTCAGCGCCAGTCTCGACTTTCTCAACACCGAGCTTTCGCGGCTTGGCGCTGCCAGCAAAATGTTCGAAAGCCAGAAAGTCTATTTCTCGAAACTCAAAGACAGCGTCACGGCTGGAATTGGCCACATGGTTGACGCCGATTTGGGCTATGAAAGCGCACGATTACAAGCCCTTCAAACGCGGCAGCAATTATCTGTGCAAGCTATGTCTCTGGCAAACAAAGCCCCTCGGGCTATTTTGAATCTCTTGCGGGACATCTAGTTCAACGATAGAGTTAGTCTCTATTGTTGGCCACCCGTACGCTTGGTTGTGAGAAGAAAGGAAAGTCTGATGCTGATTTCCCTAACGATGCTATTGGCTGCCAGTATTGGCCCAACCTCTGAACAAACACCGGCGGCAAATCTTGCTGATGCCAAACCAAGTGTTGTCAATCCTTATGCAGGCCGTCCCAGTGCTCGGATTATGCTCTCTCGACAGGTCCGCAACTTTGTTGTTCGGCGGGAAGAGGATAGTGATCGCGTCATCTATCTGGAATCCCCTCGCAACACTTGGTTTCGGGGTGAAATGGTTTGCCGCGGCGGGGGAGACCCCCGCGATGCCAAGTCGTTTAGATCGGCCGGGCACGGCAATGGTATCGAGACCGGCACTACGTTGATTTTCTATGATTTATCGAGAGAAACTTCGAACTGCACTTTGGTGAGTTTGGTTAGCTTAACACCAGAAGAGGCTTTGGAATTAAAATTGGTCCGGCCACCAAAGGCAAAGAAAGGCTAAAGCTCTTTCACCCTTGGCCTAAGTCAGTCTAAAGAGGCGTTATGAAGAATCAAACTGTCCGTTTCCTACTTGCCTCAACCCTCATTCTGGCCGCGTCTTGCGCGCCGGCAGCCAAATCGGAAGCCCCTGTGGCCGCATCGGCACAGACCATAAAGGTCACCGAAATTGCCGCTGGTCTGGCTTATCCTTGGGGCGCGGCAATCCTTCCCGATGGCTCCATGCTGGTGACAGAGCGCGATGGAAACTTGCGCGTTATCCGAGATGGCAAATTGGTTGAAGCCCCGATCACCGGCGTTCCGGCTGTCTTGAATGACGGCCAAGGCGGTCTGTTTGACGTGGCGCTGCACCCTGATTTTGCAACAAACGGCTTGGTCTATCTGTCCTTTGCCAAAGGGACGAAGTCGTCGAACCACACGGCCGTGGTGCGCGGCAAGTTTGACGGCAAAGCGCTGACCAATGTTGAGCCGGTCTTTGACGCCGTCCCAGAGCGGCAGACCCAAGCCCACTTTGGCGGTAGATTGTTGTTTATGCCGGATAAAACGCTCATCGTTACCTTAGGCGATGGCTATAAATATCGCGATAAAGCGCAAGATCTTTCCAGTGATCTGGGCAAAATCGTGCGTATCACCGATACCGGCGCACCAGCCCCAGGGAACCCTTTTGTTGGTCAAGCGGGCAAGCGCGCTGAAATCTATTCCTATGGCCACCGCAATGTTCAAGGCATCGCGCGCGATCCCGTCAGCGGCACACTCTATGCGCATGAGCATGGGCCTAAAGGCGGCGATGAGGTCAATGTCATTCAGCCCGGGAAGAATTACGGCTGGCCCGTGATCACTTATGGGGTAGATTATTCTGGCGCGCCGATCAGCATGGAAAATAAGCGCGACGGGATGGAGCAACCGTTGGTCTATTGGGTGCCATCTATCGCCCCGTCGAGCATGGTATTGTACACAGGCAGTCTGTTCCCACAGTGGAAGGGTGACCTTCTAGTGAGCGCTTTGGCAGGACAACAAATACGCCGGGTTGACCTGGAAAATGGTGCGGTGAAAGCCCAAGAAACCCTGCTGGCAGAGCGTGAAGAGCGGTATCGCGCCATCATCCAAGCACCAGATGGCAGCTTGATCGTCCTCACCGATGATCCAGAAGGTAAAGTGCTGCGCTTAAGCCCGAATTGATCATGACCTCGGTTGCAACCCAAGAAGTTCTGGCCTTTGCCCATGGGCTTGCCGACCTCGCGCGGGCGGCAATTCTACCTTTTTTTCGTGCTGAGGCAGCGATTGAGAATAAGGCGGAAACTGGCTTTGATCCGGTCACAGCGGCTGACAAAGCTGCTGAAGAGGCGATGCGCGCCAAAATCCGCGCCGAACGCCCGAATGACAGCATCGTCGGCGAAGAGTTTGATGATCACGATGGCAATTCGGGCTGGACTTGGGTGCTGGACCCCATTGACGGCACGCGCGCCTTCATCGCTGGCACGACGACTTGGGGCGTCCTGATTGGCGCACGCTATGAAGGCAAGCCGTTGGTCGGCATTATGGACCAACCCTTTGCCGATGAGCGCTGGGCCGCAAACCCTGATCGGGGGTTCTGGTCGCGCGGCCGGGCCCGTCAGCCCCTGATGACACGTAAAAATGTGGCTTTAGATCAAGCACTTCTGGCGACGACTGACCCCTTCTTATTTCAAGGCGGTCAGCATGAAGCCTTCTTGGCCTTGCGCGCCGCAACCCGCTTGACCCGTTATGGGCTTGATTGCACCGCCTATGCGCTGTTGGCGCATGGCCATATTGATCTGGTGGTAGAGCCAGGCCTGAAAGATGTCGACATTGCTGCCCTGATCCCCATTATTGAGGCGGCAGGCGGCGTTGTCACCGATTGGCAGGGCCGCCATCACCCAAAGGGTGGTGACATTATTGCTGCGGGATGCCCCACGCTACATGCCAAAGCCTTGGCCTTTGTGGCAGGGAAGTAAGTCTCCCCTGCCCGCTGGTATGCCTTAGGTCTTAATCCCGTTCTGCCAGTCGGCTATCACCGTATCAAGCACGTCAAGGGGAAGTGGGCCCGGCAGCAAAACTTGATCGTGGAAAGCCTTGATGTCGAATTTAGCGCCCAGCTTGGTTTTTGCATCGGTACGCAAGCGGATCAGATTGGTCTTGCCAACCATATAGCTGCAGGCTTGGCCGGGCCAAACGCAATAGCGCTCCACTTCCGTGACGATGCTATCGCGCGTGTCGCCGGTGGCTTCCAGCATATAGTCAACAGCCTGTTCCTTTGTCCATTTCTTGGCATGAAGGCCGGTATCGACGACAAGGCGGGCAGCGCGGAAGGCGGCGGATTGAGCATAGCCCAAGCGGCCTGCAATATCATTTTCATAGAGGCCCAGTTCATCTGCCAATTGCTCCGCATAGAGCGCCCAGCCTTCCCCATAAGCGCCAAACCACAGCATTTTTGAACGCAAGAACGGTAGGCCTTGAGCCTCTTGTGCGAGGGAAATCTGCATGTGGTGGCCGGGTTGGGCTTCATGATAGGTCAAAGTCGGCAAGGACCATTTCGGCCAAGCCGCTGTGTCGCGCAGATTGATATAATAGGCACCGGGGCGCGAGCCATCTGGGGCGGGTGACTGATAATAGCCCCCGGGAGCACCGGCTTCTGTATAGGCTGGGACGCGCTTTACTTCGCAATCAGCCTTAGCCAGCGTCGCAAATACTTCTGGCAAGCGCTTCTTGAGGTCGGCCATCTGCTTGTTCAAATCTGCCAGCAATTGCTCTTTGCCAGCATCATTATTGGCGTACAGATATTTGGGATCCTTGGCCAAAGCGCTCATACGCTCGGCTACACTGCCTTGGGTCATGCCAAGCTTCTTCAAGCCCTCATCCATCTGTGACCCAAACGAACGCACCAGATCGCGGCCTAGTTCATGGATTTCGTTGGGCGACATTTTGGTTGTCGTCCAATAGCCCGTTGCGGCCTGATAATAGGCCTCACCCTGTGGCAGCTTCCAAACCCCGGCATCAGCAGTCGACTTTGTCCGCAACTCTTCCAGCAAGGCAATCTGGGCTTGATAGGCAGGGAAGACTTTCTCTGTCACCAATTTGGTGGCCGCCCCGCCCAATTGATCGGAATTCAGACCGGACTCATTAGCCTTACGGACCAAGCCCGACACCAGAACGGTTTCAGCAACGGGGATTTTCATAAAGCTGCGCAATTGGCCAAGGGCGCGATCGATGATGAAATTCGGCGGGATGACGCCTTTGGCGGCATCGGCTTTGACGCGCTCAACCTCATGGCCCATTTGACCGGCGAAACCCTCAACCCGCGAAAGCCAAGCGTCGGCATCATCTTGGGCCTTCACCACGTGCTGGCTATCCAAGAAGTCTGGCATGCCGACATAGCTGCCGGTCAGTTGCGACAGGATATATGGGTTGGGGGAGCCATAACCCGCCGTACCATAGCCCATCGGGGCAGCAGCAGCGGCATAGCGGGTGGACGATAAGACAACCGCATGGGTGATCTTGTCGGTCGGGTTCAGGCTTTCAGGTTTGATCTTCTCAAGGTCCTTGATCCAACCTGCCACCCATTGATTTCGGGCAGTTTCTGCGGCGGCAGAAGCGTCTGAAACCCGGCCCTTATAGGGCCCACCAGCCAAAGCTTCTGGCACGGTCAAGCTGGTCGCATACTCAGGCGAATCCTTCAGCATGGCCGTGGTGATGGAATCAATCACCGCCTTAAGGTCTGGATTAGCCGCGCTTTTGTCGGCGCACCCCCACAGAAAGGCTGTCGCCCCAATCGCCCCTGTACCCAAAAGGGCATCCCGCCGCGTTAGCTTCATCTCAACCTACCTTTTGCTTCGTCCTGCCCTCACCCTGCGAGGACGCACTTACCATTCTTGATCACGACCACATCGCGGGATTTCACGCGGGCTTCAAACGACACCACATTGCCATCGCGCCACATCTGCACGCTAACTGTCTCACCGGGGAACACAGGCGATGAGAAGCGCACATCATGACTCAAAATCAGGCTGGGATCGTTGCCGCAATAAGCTGACAACACAGCCCGACAGGTCAGACCATAGGTGCATAGCCCGTGCAGGATCGGACGAGGGAAGCCCACCATTTTCGCAAAATCAGGATCGGCATGCAGCGGATTACGGTCGCCCGACAAGCGATAAATCAAGGCCTGATCTGGGCTGGTTGGGATTTCAACTTCCATATCTGGCGCACGATCTGGAATAGGATGAGACTCTGGTCCGCCTTCGCTCGGCCCACCAAAGCCACCATCGGCGCGGGCAAAGATGGATGAGGTCAGCGTGCACAGCAGGCTATCGTCTTTCTTGTCGCGGATCACAGTCTCGCTGATCAAAACAGCGCCCTTGCCTGCGCCCTTATCAAGGCACTCAACAAAGCGGCTATCGGCCAAAATCGTTGCAGCAGCTGGCAAAGGCTTATGCATGGTCACGCGCTGTTCGCCATGCACCACCATCGCATAATTGATCCCCGTATCGCCAACCCGGCCCGCGCCCCAAGCAATCACGGTCGCCATGGTGGGGATGGTCTTCAAGCCGTTTTCATAAACAAACGGCAGCTCACCCTTATCCATTGGGTCAGCGCCCATGCCGATGCCCAAGGCATAAAGCATGGTCTGTGTATCGCCATAGGAAAATTCTTGGTCCTTAGATGTCAAAGACATCACGTGCTCATAATTGATCGCCATGGGTGTTCCTCCAGCTGTGCCTATATTCGTTTGGCTTTTCAGCCATGTGACAGAATAATTCAGCCGGGCGCAAGGGGGCACACATGGCCCCACTGCCTTAAGTCAAGCCGAAGCAAAGGCCTCACGCGGCAGCGACGGGATCGTGTTCAGCCACCCAATGACCGGGGGCCACTTCCATCAATTGCGGACGATATTGTGGCCCATCGCCTTCCACGAGTTTTGACTTCATGAAACGCAATTGCGCGCGCGGATCCATCGGTGACGGCAGATCGCCTTCCAAGCGCATGCGCGGGCGGGCCTTCTCCAACTCTGGGTCCGGGATTGGTGCTGCAGAAATCAGGGCTTGGGTGTAGGGATGGCGCGGGTTGAGATAAATGGAATTGCGGTCCGCAGTCTCGACCACCCGGCCCAGATACATCACCATGATCCGGTGGCTTACTTCTCGCACAACGGCCAAATCATGGCTGATGAACAACATGGCGAGGCCAAATTCGCGTTGCAAATCCAGCAAAAGATCAATGATTTGCGCACGAATAGATACATCAAGCGCAGAAACCGCTTCGTCACACACCACAAACTTCGGACGCAAAATCATCGCACGGGCAATGCCGACGCGCTGGTTCTGACCGCCCGAGAATTCATGCGGATAGCGGTTGATCCAATCAGGGTCGAGGCCGACGCGGTTCATCATGTCCTTAACCAACGCATCACGCTCTTGCTTGCCGATCCCGGGCTTATGGACTTCCAAAGGCTCCGCGATGGAAGCCCCAATCGTCATACGTGGATCGAGGCTTGCCAGCGGGTCTTGGAAGACAATAGTCAGGTCTTTGCGGGACGCGCGCAGATCATAGCGCGAAGCTGCGGTGACGCCCTTGCCAAGCCAAACCACTTCACCAGCCGTTGTTGGTACCAAGCGCAAAACGCCGCGCGCTAAGGTCGATTTGCCACAGCCAGACTCCCCCACCACGCCGACGGTCTCGCCAGCACGAATGGTCAGATCGACCCCGTCCACTGCCCGCAGAGGCTTAGACTTGGGGAACAAGCCGCCGGAGACTTTTACCGGGAAATGGATTTGCAGATTTTTGGCTTCCACCAGAATGGGGTCACTATCCTTAGGGGGGGCAGCCAAAGGCACGCCTTTGCGCTCTGGCCGATCCAAGCGCGGCACAGCGGCCAACAGCTTTTGGGTATAGGCATCTTTTGGAGCTGCGAAGATTTGGTGCACGTCGCCAGTCTCGACATAGAGACCTTTGTTCATCACCTGAACCTTGTCAGCCAAACGGGCCACCACACCCATATCGTGGGTGACGAGTGCAATCGCGGCACCAGTATCGCGCTTAAGCTCATCCATCAGCTCCAGCACTTGGGCTTGAACGGTGACGTCGAGTGCTGTCGTAGGCTCGTCGGCAATCAGGAGCGCTGGTTCGCACAGCATGGAAATCGCGATCATCACGCGTTGGCGCATGCCGCCCGACAATTCGTGGGGATATTGGTTCAGGCGACGAACTGCTTCAGGAATGCGAACCCGCTCTAACCACTCGACACAGCGCTTGGTTGCGGCTTCACCTTGCAAATTCATGTGCAATTTCAGCACTTCATACATTTGATCCCCCACCTTCATATGTGGGGTCAAAGAAGTGAGCGGGTCTTGGAAAATCATCGCCATTTGCTTGCCGCGAATGGCATTCAGCTCCGTCGGTTTGAGGCCGAGCAATTCTTGACCTTTGAATTTGATGGAGCCCGTGGCCACGCCGTTTGACGCCAAAAGCCCCATTGCAGCCATAAAAGTCTGGCTTTTGCCCGATCCAGATTCCCCCACCACAGCGACACATTCACCGGGTAAAATGTCCAGATCGATGCCCTTTACCGCCCGAACGGAACCATCAGGCGTCGAGAACGTCACGGAGAGGTCACGGACAGACAAAATTGGGCTGGACATAAGGACGAGGTTCCTTGAAGAAACGATTTCGAAACTACGACTTAGCTTTGCATTTCCCTGCGGTCTATGCGTTCAAGCACATGTGACCACATTGCAGCGTCAGGGCGGTGCCAATAAGGTCGGTTAAAACATCGCTTTGCTCAGGAAACAGACAATGGCCAGCCTTCCCTATTTGACCGATACCCGTTTTGACCATGGCGCTGTAAGCCAAACTGGCAAAGCACTCCAAAGTTTGGGCGCAAGCCGGCCC
>JBEIEG010000105.1:0-8653 GCA_040383035.1 Hyphomonadaceae bacterium
GGTCCTGCCCTTTTTGATGAGGCCGCTCTTGAAACCATGAGCCGCTTGAAGGCCGCTGGCGTCCGGGTTTTGTGCGATACATTTGTCGGACGGCTCGCGCGCGGTGCAGGCCGTTTTGGCCCAGACCGCATGGCCTATTTCGCTGAAATGGCGATGGAGGATCTCGCTGGCGTTGATCTGATGATCTTGGCGGGCACCGGCGTGCCATGTGCCTTCTTTGCCTATCCCGGCAAGCCCAGCATACTCGTGCCAGATGGCTGCAACACAATCGAGCTTTCGGCCCGCAGTGAAGATACCGCCGAAGCGCTCGCCGCTTTGGCCGATGCCTTGATTGCGCCGGAGGCCCCACCTGCGCCATCGCGCACCGAACAGCCAATGCCAACCGGCAAGATTACCCCTTACACCTGTGCGGCCTCTTTGGCGCGCCACATGCCCGATCAAGCCATTATCTCGGACGATGCGGTTACCGCAGGCCTGCCCCATTTCATGGCGACACAAACGGCCGCCCAACATGATTGGATGTTCCTAACCGGCGGCGCAATTGGCCAAGGCCTGCCCTTGGCCGTTGGGGCAGCAGTGGCAGCACCTGACCGCAAGGTCATTGCACTAACAGGCGATGGCGCTGGCATGTACACCCTGCAAGCCCTGTGGACGATGGCGCGCGAACGCCTGCCTATCGTCACCGTGGTGTTTGCAAACCGTTCTTACCGTATTTTGAATATTGAGATGGGCCGCACAGGGGCAGGTCAACCTGGCCCGGCGGCCAGCTCCATGCTCTCCCTAGATAAGCCCACCCTCGATTGGGTTAAATTGGCGGAAGGTCAAGGGGTTGAGGCGGTATCTTGCGACACCGCAGAGGCCTTTGACACCGCCCTTGCCCGCGCCATCGCGGCCAATGTACCGGTGCTGATTGAAGCGGTGATGTAGGAAACCCTACAACGGAATGTTGTCGTGCTTCTTCCAAGGGTTCTCAAGCTTCTTGTGCTTGAGGGCGCGTAGGGCCTTGGCGACCCGGCGGCGGGTGGAGTGCGGCATGATCACATCGTCGATATAGCCACGCTGAGCTGCGACAAACGGATTTGCGAAGCGGTCTTGATACTCGGCCGTGCGCGCGGCAATCGCGTCTGGGTCGCCCATGTCGGCGCGGAAGATGATCTCCACCGCCCCTTTAGCACCCATCACGGCGATCTCTGCAGTCGGCCACGCATAATTGACGTCGCCGCGCAAATGCTTGGAGCTCATCACATCATAAGCGCCGCCATAGGCTTTGCGCGTGATGACGGTGACTTTTGGCACCGTGGCTTCAGCAAAGGCAAACAACAGCTTCGCGCCATGTTTGATCAAGCCGCCATATTCCTGCTGGGTACCGGGCATAAAGCCCGGCACATCGACAAAGGTGACGATGGGGATGTTGAAACAGTCGCAGAAACGCACAAAGCGGGCGGCCTTGCGGCTGGAGTCAATATCGAGCACGCCTGCCAAGCTCATCGGTTGGTTGGCGACGACGCCCACGGTGGAGCCTTCAATACGGGCAAAGGCGGTGATGATATTCTTGCCAAAGTCTTTGGCGATCTCGAAATAATCGCCATCATCGACGACCTTCTCGATCAATTCCTTCATATCATAGGGCTTGTTCGGATTGGCTGGGATCAGGCTATCCAAGCTCATTTCCACCCGCTCTGGGTCATCATGGGTCGGTCGGGTTGGCGGCTTCTCGCGGTTTGACAGGGGCAGATAATCAACCAAGCGACGCATTTGAAACAAGGTGTCAAAGTCATTGTCAAAGCTGCCGTCAATCACGCCAGACTTGGCACCATGCACACTGGCCCCGCCCAATTCTTCGGCGGTGACAACTTCGTTGGTGACGGTTTTGACCACATCCGGGCCGGTCACGAACATATAGCTGGTGTCCTTCACCATGAAGATGAAGTCGGTCAAAGCGGGCGAGTAAACATCGCCACCGGCGCAAGGGCCCATGATCACGCTGATCTGCGGGATCACGCCAGACGACATCACGTTTTCCATGAAGATGTCAGCATAGCCTGCCAGCGAATCAACGCCTTCTTGAATGCGCGCGCCGCCCGCATCAAACAAGCCGATGACAGGCGCGCCATTGCGGGCAGCCATTTGCTGGACTTTGACGATCTTGGCAGCGTGGGTCAGCGACAAGGAACCGCCAAACACGGTGAAGTCTTTGGAGAACAAATAGATCAAGCGCCCATTGATGGTGCCCTGGCCGGTGATGACGCCGTCGCCCGGGAACTTTTGCGCATCCATGCCGAATTCGGTGCAGCGATGCTCGACGAACATATCAAATTCTTCGAAGCTGCCTTCATCGAGCAAGATTTCAATCCGCTCACGCGCCGTCAGCTTGCCTTTAGCATGTTGCGCATCCACCCGCTTTTGGCCGCCACCGGCACGGGCTTTGTCACGTTTGGCTTCAAGCGCTTGAAGAATATCTTGCATGGGTCTGTCCCTGAAAAAAAGTCACGCTGTGGGCAGCGCTGGCGGTGTTGGAATTGGGTTAGCGGGACAAAGCCGCGCTGACAAGTTTTCGCAGCGGCAAGTCCTAAAGCTCCGGCAAACCCAAAAACGCTTCACAGCGCCGGATCCAGGCCTGAATAGCGGGATAGCGGTGAAGCTCAAACCCGCCCTGATCGGCAAAGCGGGTGTAGGGCAACAGTGCCATATCTGCCAAGGTGAAGGAGGAGCCGACAAACCAGTCCCGCCCACGCAAATGCTCTTCCATCCGGGTCAGAATGACTTGACCGCGCGGCAGAAGGCTTGGGTCAATCTCATTATCGGTATGCCCCAAGAGATGCACCTTCGCACGGCGAACCGCGATGACGGGCTCATGGCTATATTGCTCCCAAAACAGCCATTCATACATTTTGGCGCGATCGAACGCGTCTGCAGGGATTAGCGCCGACCCTTCGGCCAAATAGAGAATGATCGCGTTGGATTGGGCCAGCGTTCGTCCATCGTCAAAACGGACGACTGGGACTTGGCCAAACGGATTGAGGGCACGAAATTCTGGTGTCTCCGTCTGCCCCGTCAGCGCTAATACCTCATGCCAAACAAAAGGCAGGTTCAAAAGCTCTGCCGTCCAGCGCACTTTCAGGCAATTGCCAGACAGATCATCGCCGTAAATCTCCATATTCCCCACCCTATCTGCAAATGACTTCGGACCGCCTAGCACAGCTTCACATTAGATTGTCTCAAGAGTCCGCCTAAAGACTGTTAGAGGCAGGTTCTGCCCTCCAGCCTCGACGGGCTAGGTGACATTGTTTATGCCTACACCTTCGCGCGGTGCCCAAAGGTGCGCCCCACACGACTTTAACAGCTAGGGAAAGACTGCCTGTGAGCTCTGCAATCAAACCAGTTATCTCCGCAACCGGCCTTTATACGCCGCCAAATTCCATCACGAATGAAGAATTGGTGGATAGTTTCAACCGTTATGTGGATCTCTATAACGCCGAGCATTCGGCTGCGATCGAAGCTGGTGAAGTCGCCGCGCTGACCCCTTCGTCGGTGGAGTTCATTGAGAAAGCCTCTGGCATCAAAGCCCGCTTTGTCGTCAATAAGGACGGCATTCTGGACCCCACCATTATGGCACCGCGCATTCCAGAGCGGCCGAATGAAGAGCTGTCGGTCTTGGCAGAATTGGCCGTACGAGCTGCCCGTCAAGCACTTGAGCGCGCGGGTCGCGACCCAATGGATGTCGATGCTGTCATTTGTGCGGCCTCAAACATGCAGCGCGCCTACCCCGCCATGGCCATTGAAATTCAGGCTGCACTGGGCTGCAACCCTGAAGGCTTCGCCTTTGACATGAATGTGGCCTGTTCCTCGGCAACCTTTGGCATTCAGACCGCAGCGGACTTTGTTCGCGCAGGCCATGCGCGCAGTGTTCTGGTTGTCAATCCTGAGATTTGCTCCGGCCATTTGAACTTCAAGGATCGCGACAGCCACTTCATCTTTGGCGATGTCGGCACTGCCATTCTGATCGAGGCCGCAGATGTCGTCGGCGACAAGCCACATTGGGAAATTTTGGGTACCAAGCTCAAAACGCAATTCTCCAACAATATCCGCAACAATTTTGGCTTCTTAAACCATACAGCCCCAGAAGGGATCGGTGCCAAGGACAAGCTTTTTGTTCAAGAAGGCCGGAAGGTGTTCAAAGAAGTGGTGCCCATGGTGGCGGCCATGATTATCGAGCATATGGAAACCTTGGGCCTTGAAGCATCTGGCCTGCGCCGGATGTGGCTGCATCAAGCCAATGCCAATATGAACCGCCTGATTGCTGGTAAGGTTCTGGGCCACGAAGCCAGTGAAGATGAAAGCCCGACGGTGTTGGATACCTATGCTAACACCTCCTCTGCGGGGTCCATCATCGCGTTCCACAAGAATAGTGATGACTTGGGCGTGGGCGACACTGGCCTCATCTGCTCTTTCGGCGCAGGCTATTCTGCTGGTTCTGTTTTTGTCCGCAAGGTGGCCTGAAGTACCATTGTGAACAGCATAGGCTGAAACCAAGCCAAGGTTACAGGAGTTTCACTCGACATTCCCAATACAGCCTGCAAGCTACACTTACTTGAAGGTGTGGATTGGGGATTCGCGACATGTTGATCTTTGCATTGCTAGCAGCTGGGCTTGGCTCACCTACTCAAACCGAAACAAAAGAGAAAAAAGTCCTTGCCGTGGTGCCCGATGTTGCCATTAAGCGAGAATTGGCTGCGCCACCTTTGAATGACCAAGACAGGCACTTCTTTGAACCGCGCTTTACGACAAGCCCACAAACACGTGGCTATATGGTGATTACGCCAACGCCGCCGGGCAAACAGTCATTGGCCCGTAAAGAAGGCGGAAACTGGCTCGAGCCACCGGGCGGCTGGGTCTCGCCGGACCTAAAGTCCAAGCGTTTCCGGATTGAGCCCTTGCAAAAGCCAAAGGCCAAGATCCGGATTCAGCGCGGAGGCAATGGGTAAGTCCTTTCTTTAAAGCATGCGCAACGCTGAGCCCTCGAGATCAAATCGCCCTTAAGCTACAGCAACGCCTAGGTGCAAAGCGCGGCAGGCTAAGGTAATCATGTACCATGCGTGCTGCCCCTTACATCTCCCCCGTCAAGATTGACCTGACCCGTCAAGCAGATGGCACCATCTTGCTGACAAACCCCCATCCCTTACGACCGGCCTTTGCCAATGTTGTCGCGCCCTTAGCGTACTGGGCCGAAACGGCACCACGCAGGCTATGGCTCGCAGGCTTTGAAGCAGGGGCGTGGCGACATTTGAGTTATGAGGACGGCTGGACCTTGGTGCAGTCGCTAGCCGCAGGACTCTATGGTCGGTTTCCACGCGGCAGCATTATCGCCATCGCGTCCTCCAATTCGATCAGCCACGCGCTTTTGACCTATGCAGCGCCTTTGGCTGGCCTCGCCGTGGCGGCAATCACACCCGCCTATTCCACAAAAGCACGTGACCCACGTCGACTGCATGAAGCTCTCAAAACGCTGGGTGCAGCAGCGGTCTTTATGGAGGGTCAAGCTTTCGCCAAGCCAGCATTCTGGGCGGAAGAAGTTGGCGTGCCGGTGGTCTCGCCCGGCGATGGATTTGGTACAGCTGGCGAAATCTCGCTCGATCACCTCTTCGCTGATCCACAGGACGCACCTGACTTGGACAGTATCGATCCGCGCGATGCATGCAAATATCTTTTGACCTCCGGCTCAACCGGCTCGCCCAAGGCAGTCACCGTCACGCACAATAATTTGGCCATCAACGCGGCCCAAATCCGCTCCACCTTTGACGCAGAGCGCGAAGCCGAGATTTGGCCAGATGGCATCATTATGGCCAATCATTTGCCGTGGAGCCATTCGTTAGGTGGCAATGCGGTCCTGCACATGCTGTTGCACGCAGGCGGTAGCCTCTGGATCGACCCAGGCACTCCAACGGCTGAGGGCCTATCGGCTACGATTGCCACGATCAAGCACGTCAAACCAAACTACCACATCACTGTGCCGCTGGGCTGGACGCTTCTGGCCAGCGCTCTGGAACAGGATGAAGCTTTAGCTCAAGGGCTCTTCGCCAACTTGCGCATCATGCAATATGGCGGCGCGGCCTTGACCCAAGACGTCTATCGCCGCCTGCAGCAGGTTGCCGTGCGCCAAACTGGTGAAGAGATAACTTTGGCAGCGGGCTATGGTGCAACTGAGACGGCGCCGACTGTCTGCAATGTGCATTGGCCAAATGAAGTCATGGGTCTTGTCGGCTTGCCGGTTCCGGGTCTCACGCTGAAGCTGGTCCCGCAAGGCAGTAAATTGGAGGCCCGAGTGAAAGGGCCGGGCATTACGCCGGGCTATCTCAATGCACCTGACAAAACAGCCGATGCTTATGATGAGGACGGCTTCTACAAGCTGGGCGATGCGCTGCGCTTTGTTGACGCCAAAAAGCCAGAAGCCGGCCTCGCCTTTGATGGCCGCTTGTCCGAGGAATTCAAGCTCTCAAATGGCAGCTTTGTGCCTGCTGGCCTTGTTCGCCCTGCCCTTGTGCAAGCATCAGACGGCCTATTCAGTGATGCCGTAATCTGCGGTGAGGGCCAAGAGGAATTGGGCGCACTGGCCTTCATCAATCTGGGCAAAGCGCGCGCGCTTGCTGGCCTAGACGAAGACCTAGATACCTTGGTTTGGCATGACAAAGTCCGCGCGCACGCCAAGGCGTCACTGGAAAAAGCGGGGTCAGGTCAGCCCGCGACAAGACGTGTCACCCGCCTGATCCTCTTGACCACGCCGCCTAGCCTGGAGGATGGCGAGATCACCGACAAGGGTTATCTAAACCAAGGCGCATGCCGGACCTATCGCGCCAGTGCAGTTCAAGCGCTTTATCAACAAGAGCCAGCTCTAGAGCGCATTGATCTGGATTAGGCAGGTAGCGCAAAATTAGCGGGATGTTTGCCCACGGCGCGATCATAGTGGCTGCGGATTAGCGCCCAGTCGGCTTCGTAATCACCGGTTGGCTTGAGCGAGCCGCTGATGCGAACCGTCTTGGTGGCAAAGTCCATCACGGCAAAGACGATCGGCACGACAGCGGCTTGGGCGATCAGATAATAGCCCTTTTTCCATTCTTCAGCCCGCGCGCGCGTCGCTTCAGGAGGAATCGCCAAGAACAAGTCGCGCGCATTGGCGAAAGCCGTTGTCATGCTGGTGACAAGGCCATTGCTGGTTGAACGGTCAACGGGCACACAGCCCAGCCATTTCACGATGCCGCCAAATGGGCCCTCAGTCAGGCTTTTCTTCCCCATGAAACGCAAGGTGATGCGATATTGGCCTGCTGTCGCCAGCATCAAAATGCCATCCCAATTGGAGGTATGGGGAGCCGCGAGAATCACCGCTTTTTGAAGGTCAGGCCAATCGCCCTGCAACCGCCATCCGCTGAGCTTTAGATACAAGGCACAGATATAGCGCCAGACTTCGGGCAGAATGCCGCGAAATGGCGCTGGTTTGTGGGTCGCTGGATCGAAAATCTGGTGGCCGTCAATAGTGCTCACGCGTCGTCCTCCGAGGCTATTCTCGTATTCTTTTGCCTAGGCTAAAGGTTTGCGTTCTTCGCCACAGCTTGTCCAACCATCAATTACAGTCTGATTGAATTTTTGCTGCGTTAAACGGTCGGGTTTAGGTCTTGATACCCCATCAATGCGCGGTGTCAGATTAGACACATTACTAACAGCAATCTGCGAGAACGTGTTCGCTTCATTGACTTTACGTGCAATTACGCTCACGACGTCACCACGGAGCCCACCATCCAGGGGGATGATGGGTAAGTCGCGCCATGTTCGGCGCCTCGCCGCAAAACATTGTGAGACGATAAAATGACCGACAACAACGGGACCGGTGATACCGGCCCGATTAGCGAGCCTCCAGATGGCGTAACCTTCGCCGATTTGGGTTTTTCGCCCCCGCTTTTGAGCGCTATTGCCGAAACGGGCTATACCAAACCAACCCCCATCCAATGGAAAGCCATTCCAGAAGTCTTGGCGGGACGCGACGTGTTGGGCATCGCCCAAACTGGCACCGGTAAGACAGCCGCTTTCGTGCTGCCAATGATTGAGCGCTTGGCGCAAGGTCGTGCCCGCGCACGTATGCCGCGCACCCTGATTCTTGAGCCAACACGCGAATTGGCCGACCAAGTCGCCGAAAACTTCCGCAAGTATGGCAAGAATCACAAGCTGACGATGGCGCTTTTGATTGGCGGTGTCTCGTTCGGCGATCAAGACGCTCTTTTGACCAAAGGGGTCGACGTGCTGATTGCAACACCGGGCCGCCTGCTGGATCATTTTGAACGCGGCAAGCTGTTGCTAACCGGCGTCAATATGCTGGTGATCGACGAAGCGGACCGCATGCTCGACATGGGCTTCATCCCGGATATTGAGCGCATCGTGAAGCTGACGCCCTTTACACGCCAGACCTTGTTCTTCTCGGCCACCATGCCGCCTGAAATCAAGCGCCTGACCGAGCAATTCTTGCAAGCCCCTGCCAAAGTGGAAGTCGCACGCCAATCCCAAGCGGTTGCGACCATCACCCAGCGCTTGTTGAAAAGCCCCTCCTCCGATCCCAAGACCAAGCGCGCCGTGCTGCGCGCCGCGATCCAGTCGGCCATGGCAACCA
>JBEIEG010000106.1:0-8543 GCA_040383035.1 Hyphomonadaceae bacterium
ATGTGAAACAGGGTCATGCCGAACAGGCCAGAATATATGGTCGTCGCGACAGTGGGGTCGGGCGTGAAGTCAATTGCACTCAACCGCCCCAATTCTTTGAGGTTCGATAAGACCTCCCCGACAGGTGTTGGCATGGAAACAAACAGCGCAATAAGAATAACGATCGCGCCGCCAAACAATACCGCTGCTTGGAATACATCTGTCCAGATAACAGCCAGCATGCCCCCCATCGTGGTATAGATCAAAGCCATAATCGTCACGATGACCACAGCCATGGGAATGGACATCCCGGTTATGAATTTCAAAACCAGGGCAGTCGCAAAGAGGATCGCACCGGTTGAGAGCCCTTGGGTGACCAAAAAGATAATGGACATGACGGCCCGACTTAATTGTCCAAACCGACGCTCTTGATACTCATAAATCGAGGCAACGCCGCTCATGTAGAAGAACGGCAAGAAAAATCCCGTGACTAAAATGATGACAATTGGATAGTTCAGATGAATCGCTAAGGCGGCTAGCCCATCCTTATAAGCCCAAGCGGGCGCGCCCAAAAAGGAAAGGGCGCTGATATAGGTGGCTATCACCGATAAGCCGATTGCCCACCAAGGTGTATTGCCACTACCCACATTAAATTCTTTGGCAGTGGTGACCTTTCGACCTAAAAAATAGCCAAGCACCAGATTGCCGACCAAGAAAGCGATGACGATGGTCCAATCAAGTGTTTCAAACTTCATGACTTTCCCCGCGGTTTCGCGTCTGCTTGAAGGTCAGCAAACACATCGATGCCGAACTGCTGGAGCAGATCGATCATGTCAATAAAGACCCAGTTTTCAATGAGGAAGTCGCCCTCGCGACGCCAGAAGTCCATAACGCGCATGGTAATGCGCTTGTTGGTGGCAGCGATTCCCAACCAGCCGTCGCCCAAATGCGTCGCATTGATGCTGGGCCAGCCTGAGGATGCCACAAAAGCCCCGTCGCCAATGCGGCACCGATGATTGCCGCCAATGCGATCCGGGAAGGCCGTCAAAAAGGGTTGCTGGTGTGTCTGCTCATAGTCTTGATGTCCGCGTGCGCTACCAATGCCTCCCGGACCATACCAATGAAATTGGGGCGTCCAGAAGCGGGTCATGCCCATGCTTTTCAATGATTTGCCATCATAACTCATGAGGCCGGCAATCATCGCCTCAACCAGCTTCAGACTTGTTTCGCTATCTTGAGGGTCAGAAGAATTGAGTTGAAGTCCGTCCTGCGCAGCCGGGGCAGGCGACCAATCCTCACCCAATTGCGCTCGAACTGGCCACACGCCGCACTCAATCATCAGTCTTGGTACATCAAGGATGACAATGCTTTCAACGACGCGCCCATCTTCTATACGCTCAAACCAGCCGAATCTTAGCCAATGATAGCGGTGAGTTGGCTTGATACCAAGAAAATCGCTTTCAAACTTGCCAATGAGCCAGCCGTAACTCGCGATCCAAGCGCCAGCTTTGAACTCGCCCTGCATCAAGATGTCAGTCCGGCGCTCAAGGTTGGAGAAAGACGCCAATAAGGGCGCGAAGAAGCCCTCATAAATGGCATCCCGACCAATCAACGCATCACCATTGGCGCGGTCAAAAGGAGCACAGACCGACATGACACAGTTTGGGGCGTAAAGTTGCTTCAAGAGGCTAGACGCGTTCAAGCTTAAATCGCGCGTCGCATCGATCATTCGCCAGTAGTCACCCTTGAGGTTTTTTGAATCGTTCATCCAAAGTATATTGACTTCGAATGCAACGGTCGTAAACCCTTATTGTGAAGCAGGTGGCTTTTACGGTGTTGAAAGGGCCTGTGGATTGACAGGCTCGGATGATTGGATGGTTTGGGTGGCTCAGGATTTTGTCTCTATATCCCATGATGGTCTGCGCCCCTTGAGCGCTAAGGACTGGGAAGCGCGCTTGGTGCGCTACGTAGACCTACGTCCGTGCTACAATGCTTTCATCGATTGTCGCTCGCCGGGTTCAGAAGCAAAAGAGAATTTCACCATTATTGGCCCCGGTGTCTCCGAAAATCCTGATCAATATGTCCATATTGCAGAACCACATGGGTTCAATATTGGCGGTGCTCGACAACCGCCAGCATGTGTCAACTCCCAACACAGCCACGATACCGCGGAAGTGTTCTTGGTTCATACAGGGCACTGGCGCTTCGATCTAGGTGAAACAGGTCAAGATGCTCAAGTTGAAATGGGGCCCGGGGATGTCATTTCGATACCGACTGGCATGTTTCGCGGCTTTACCAATACTGGCTCAGACATTGGGTTCCTGTGGGCAGTATTGGGAGAGGATGATCCCGGCCGCGTGCTCTGGGCACCGGATGTCTTTAAACTGGCACGAAAGCATGGCCTCATTTTGCTTGAGACCGGTCAATTGATTGACACCGTAGCAGGGCAAACCGTACCAGCCGGTGCGGCCATCATGCCCGAAACAACCGCAAAGCAAGTAGCATCTCTCCATGTCGCCACACAGGCGGAGGCGGAATCCTTTGTTGCAAAGGCAAAACCGGGCACATTTCCGATCATCGACAGAAACGGAGTTTTGCGCGGCGAGCATGGCTTCAGCCTGTCACAAGTTTCATTGAAAGAAGGCCAGAGGCTTGAACAAGTAGCTGGTACCGTGATCTTCGTTCACAAAGGTGCATTGACGCTGACGTGTGAAAATGGCCCCGTGCTCTTGCAGATTGGCGATACTTTATCTGTGCCGCACCAACACGAACCCATGATCATTGCCAACCAAGACAGCGTCATTCACGTCGTCAAAAAGGTATAGTGCCACAATGAGTGCTTTAGGCCTCTATGGTCGAGATATTGCTGAGCTCCTTGCACAACAAGGCGCGCGTCGGCAGCCCATGAAGGGCTTTGACGACATCTATGTTGATATCATCGACTATATCATTCGGTGCACGCACCGGATTTGGGAAGAAAAGGATATTGGCCTTATCGCCACCCATTATAGTCAGGATTGTCCTATTCATTTGATGAGTGGTGATGTTGCTGGCGTCGAAGGCGTGATCGCGGGAACGCTAAAGACCTTGAACAGTTTTCCCGACCGAACTCTGGTAGGTGAGGCGGTTATTTGGTCTGGCAATGAAGTAGTTGGCTATCATTCATCGCATCGCATCACGAGCCACGCGACCCATCAAGGTGACGGGGAATTTGGGCCAGCAACCGGACGCAGCGTTTGCTTTACCACGATTGCGGATTGTTTGTGCTTTGAAAACCGCATTGTCGAAGAATGGCTGGTGCGGGACAATGCTAAGATCGCCCGTGACTTGGGGACGAGCGCAAAGGCCTTGGGGCAGGCCCAAGCCAAGGCCTTGTCGGCTGCCCACTCAGGCATTGCGGACTGGCGCGCAAAGGCAATGGACGAAGTGCTTTGCCAGGAAGTACCCGAATTTTCGACTCCATCCTTTCCAGATCCAGCACAGGATCCTGAAGCGTTTGCCCATTTGGTGTTCCAACAAATTTGGAGCTTGCGTCGATTGTCGCGGGTTAGGGAAGTCTATGCGCCCCATGCCCACTGGGTAGGGCCGGATGCCCGTTTGCTGTTTGGCCACGGGGAAGTAGCAGGATGGATCGGCGCATTAGTGTCGATGTCAAAGAGGGCGCGCATTCGCGTTGACCATGTTGGCTCGGTCACCGAAGGTCCATTTACTGACATTGCAGTACGTTGGAGCTTTGCCGGAACCCATGACAGCACGGGCCTCTATGGCCCTCCAAGTGGTGCGCCTCTTTATATTCTGGCGATCAGCCATTGGCGTACATTGGGAGGCGTTATCGTTGAGGAAACCACAATCTTTGACGAGATCGCCCTCTGGCACCAAATCAGCGGTGGAGCATGAGTGCTATGACTCTGGCCGAGATGTTGACCGAACTCTATGTCCACGAAAATGTTGGCGCGTTTGAACGCCTTTACTTGCATCGCGCGATCCGACGGTGTCGCGGCGAACTCATTTTCGGGCGAGACGCTATTCGACAACTTGCACTTGCTGACCTCGCCCAATTTTCAGGTTGGCGATTTCAAATCAACGCAAGCACGGAGGGCTTTGCGGACGTTGAGTGGCTATCGCCCGATAACGTAAGCGTACGCCGGCATTATTGGACCAAACTGGAAAATGGCCGAATATCTGCAGACACAGTGATCACGCGCGCACCTAACCAAGAGCCAATGCGGTGCCATCACCAGCCACTTGGCGAGCTGGATTCTGGTAAGGGTCAAGTGGGGCCCGCTGATCTTATAGGGTTCAGCGTAACAGCCCAAAGCCTAAATAGGATTTGGAATAGTAGGTCTGTCTCGACCCTTAGAGATCTCTATGACGGCAACGCCCATTGGAGTGGTCCAAGTTTGGAAGGTGGGGTGACTGAGCTCAAAAACTGGTGGCTTGCGCAGTTTTTGGCCTTTCCGCAGTCCCATATTATCTTTGAACGCGAACTCAGTTTCGAGAACAATCTAGCGCTCCTCTGGCACTGGGCCCGCATCGACACCACGGGCCATCGCGACCGCATCGCTGGCAGCACGTGCCTGCGATTGGATGGCGGTAAAATCATCCAAGATGTCACGTTGACAGACTGACCTGTTCCCACTGTCTCTTCTCGTGAAGCCCAATTTTGGTGATCGCGAAAAGTGCCTCGTTCAAGACTTTTGTTATGGCTCGCAGCTTTGGCTTTGGCGTATCTTGGCCGAAAGCGGACGTTCATCAGAACGGCAAACTATCACCTCCCGTTGCCCGATTAATTGAGCGTTGGGTCAGAACACGTCATACAAACTGTAAGTTAGTTAAAGCTTAAACTGTTGGCCAAGAGGATCTTCCATACTAAGAACCTGTCAAAAGTTTCTAGTTTCTCCAAAAAGCAGAAATGCACCCCTTCTACTGACGAAACTGCGACCAATTAAGGTCCATAGCGATTCTTATCCGAACCTAAACGGGAAATCCTACGATCAAAGTCAGCATGGTATCGCTTTAAACTCTACTGGCGCAGGCGCAACGGTACCTTGGTACCGCCGGCTTGATTCCCCACCCCGATAGGCACAGGCACGGGAGAACCCTCATAATCGGAGTTAATGACCAGCCGTGTAGTACCGCTAAGGTTGATGTTTCGTGCAACAATCACGCTCCATTTAGAGCCCTCTGCCACATCCCCCTTGGCCCTGACCGAAAGCTTCGTCATGGGAAGATAGATCGTCCCCAACAGCTGATCGACTCTGTTAGACGTGATATTAAAGGTTACATCATTTCCGCGCGTTGCAACAATCACAAAACCCGCCCAATCTCCTGACTCGCGCCCAGACAAGGAAACTGAAGCATTATCGACCGCATGCAAGGAGGTGCGTTCTGCAAACATTAATAAAACATCGTTACCTTGCAAAGATCCGCTGTGTCGAATCCTCACATCCTCACAGAAGTAGTGTTCGCCGGGCTTGAGTATTAGCGCAGAGTTTCCTTGTATTTCATATTCAGTGCGATGAATACCCGGCGACAAAGTTATCGTACCTTTATCAATGACCTTATCGCCACCATCAGGCACGCTATGACAGGGCTTGGGCAGTGCTATGTTTCGGAGTGCGAATGGATCCGTGACCTTTAGGGCACCGCTATGTGCAGCGGGCTTGAAGCCTAAGCCCGTGGCCTTTCCCACGGCGCGCGAGGTGCCGGCCTCAACTGTCGCATTCACGAGCAACTCAAAATTACCATTGGCGTGAACGATGCAGTTTCGGGCGCGAATACCGCTATTTTCGGTTGCGGTAATGGCCTTCCCTTTCGGCATTGTGTCATCCGCGCCAATTACACACAAAGGTTGCACATGCATGGATTCGGCGATCGATTTCACTTCAATACGAAAGCCGCCCTTCGGCACTAAATTACCGAAAAACGAGGGGCGAATTGCAAGTCCTTCAACCGTGTAGGAGCCATCACTGCCTTGGGCTGCCTTAAACGAAACCGTCGCGCGGCTTGCGAACGTGCCAACTTGAGCCATCGCAAATTTTTCAACATCCGCTGGCGTTTGCCGGGCGTTTGAGCCAACCAAGATTAGATCTTGAGCCCCTGACAAGGCAGCAGCGTCTGCGGCCGATTGCATCAAGGCTTTTTCAGAACTCAGCGACACAAGCTCGCTCGTCATGGCAACAATCATCGCCAGCGGCACGATCGCGATGCCAGCCATTACGGTTATGTTGCCCGACTGGACCCGGGCCTTTCTTAAAGATCGGGATGGTAAACGCGGAAACATTGGAATTGGCCCCGATTTTTATAATTGGTGTTGGAAATAATTCTTGATTTACAAAGGCTCAGCGGGAGAGGGGCGGGGAGCAAGCCCTGCCTGAAACTCTTGCAGAATATCATAGAATTCTTTCCATTTAAGTAATTCGGTCGAGCCGCTATGAAAGCGGTAACTCCAGAATGAAGCGATATGAGAGATCATACCCATCGAATGGCCAATATCCAGGAAAAGCAGTGGCGCTTTCACCAAAAACCTACGGAAGGCTGCAGTATTGCCTCGATCTACAAGGTCGGAGAACGCATCATCATAGAGCGTCAGAGCTTGGCTACAGCTGCGAGCGGTGTCCCGGATCCGTGCCCGGATGGATGCTTTAAGCGCACTAAATTCTTCAGGCGTTGCGACATCATTGGGGCCCGATGGCGTGATCTTGTCCATCTCCTTTGTTACGCGGATCAGGCCCTGCATAATTTCCGAGAATTGCCATTTGTAGTAGATGAAACCCTTCCAGCTGAAGATGCCTTGGGTGAACTGAATGCCATGTAAGCCCAATGTCTCTCGCAGGGGGTTGAGTGCCCCAACATCGTCTGCAACCAAAAGCGCATTGGCCAGTTTGCCAACCATAGCATCGCTGCTGCCACCTTTGGTTCCGAAAGCCATTCGGATTAGGGGGGCCATCTCTGAGTTGGTGAAGCTTTGCATGCGCTGAGCGTCGGCAGGCGATATCGGGAAATAGCATTCCGCAGGCTCGTGTTTGTTACGGCGCAATTGCTCGCGAACCAAAAAAGGATCGAGAGAAGGCAGTTCGTTCAACATCTCCAATACTGAAAAGTCTTTCTCCATCTCCATTTCATCTAAACCAACAAAGTCGCAAACAGCTCGCTTGAATCCATTTTGATTCACAAAAACTGAGCGCCCGCCCAAATCCAGATCGTCAAAGTCAAGTGGGAAAATAACTTTCGTCGCTACGGCTGTGGCACCTTTAATCAGATAAGCCTCATCCCGCCGCAGCCTGTGCTTGACAATGATCGACCGGTTCAAGAGATCACTGCGAAAAAGCGGAGCATTTTTGTGCATAGGATCGTCAGCGTAGCGCTTCGCAACCATATACAAATTGAGTACCCGACTGGTTGACGACTTGGTCGCGAGAGCAGCTAAATCAAGTATCCCCGTCATGGGACAGCCTCTTCAAAAAGCAATATATTAAAAAATTTCAATGTTCTGGATGTACACCTAGAATTGACACTAATCAAGTCAATACCTTCATCACAAAGTTGTGATTTCGAATGCATCAACCAAGATTCTGTGAAATACGAAGCAGGTAAAAGCCAATGGCTTGGTTAAAAGCTGGACCGAATAGATGTGTATGATTAAGTAGAGTCAGCACGTGGGGTGCGTTCCACAAGGAATGCACCGTGTGCAAAGAAAACCTTGAAACAGCTTGTATAGCTATTGAGCCAAGTGGCCTGGAATGGTTCAAACCGTCGCTTTGTTCACTTTGAAGCCGTCAGGGGGGCACCCCATTAGTCTGAGTTAAAGTAACCGTATCGAAGACCAAGGCGAATGTTGTGCTGCAGTCCTGTCGGACTGCACCCTACACACTGGCACCCGATGCTTTGCTAAGAGAATGCCCGCTTTTGAACAACATCCAACCCGCCTAAAGTGGCAACAATCGGCGTAGAGCAGACTAATAGCTTGCGTAGGTCCAAGACAAACGTAGCGCTAGAAACTACCTACCCGAGCCTTACGGCGTGACGATCGGGAAGGGGGGCTTCGCCTCCGCGGTGTCGAGGGTCGACATGAAGGTGCGCAATGCGTCAGTCTTGCCATCGATCTTCATCACGCCACGCAGCACAAGGCTCGCAGGGCTGGTGCCAGAGAACAACATGCCGAGGAAAGCGGGTCTTGGCATGGTCACGGTGGCATCTACAGGTTCGGTGCTTGGCCCTTCATTGACCATCACCGAATTACGCAGCACCAAGCGATAGCGCTCCTTGCGGTCTGGGAAGACAAAGGCAACAGCGATGTTTTTGCCTTTGGCCTTTTCTGGATCGACCCGTATAGCCAATAGGTCAAACAATTGCGGTGAGGAAATCGCGCTGATTATATCGGGCGCGACCGTTCCGGCATTTGGTACGCTGGGCGTCTTGCGCGCTTCTTGGGCACCATTGAGATACATGTTGCGCCACAACATGCTCTCGGCCTGATAGCCCATTTGCTCAAACGACTGGGCTAAAACTTCCCGCGCAGGCTCGTTGGTGCTGTCTGCAAACACAATGCGGCTCGCAAGCTC
>JBEIEG010000107.1:0-8471 GCA_040383035.1 Hyphomonadaceae bacterium
GCACAAGCCAAGGCGCCCTTACGCCGAACCCCTCACCCCCTTGAGGGGCGAGGGGCCAGCGCCCAACAGCAAAGACTTACTTCGTTTCAACCCGGGAGGACGCGATACCCTTTTGTTTCAAGAAAGCCTGAACGCTGTCTGGGCCACTCAAATGACCGGCACCCACGGCCACGAACACCGTGCCGGGCTTAGCCATACGGGCGGAGACCCATTCGGCCCAGCGCTCGTTGCGATCCGTCAAAATCAGTTTGGCCAATTCGGGTTGGGTGCGAAGGCTGGTCGTCATCAACTCGCCCAGTTTGTCCGCATTACCCGTCTTCCAAGCATCAATCATGTCGTTCAGCATATTTGTCGCTTGGTCCCAATCCTCGATGGTTGAGACCAGCATCGCCTTTTGCTGTTGGTCGGTCAAATTGGCGAAGAAGCCAATTTGCTCTGCGCCAGTTTCAAAGCCTTCCACAGGCTTGTTTGCCGCGCGTGCCAAACCGTCGAGGGTTTTGTCCACGCCTTGGGTCGGGTCGAGGCCAAGCTTTTGATAGAGGCCCATTGCCAAGATCAGGCTGCCCATCCAAGGCTGCATTTGCTGAATGGCTTGGGGCGGAAAGCCGCTTTGTGCAATGATGTTACCTAAGGCCGCCTTTTGGGCTTCGGTGAGGCCATCATAAATCGTCTTGCCGGGGGGCAATTGGCCCTTGGTGGCCATTAGATTGGCAATGATCGGGGCCTCGGCCTCCATATTGGCGATCTCAAGGCGCAAGCTGTCCGCGCTTTCGAAGGCGGTTTTCACTTTGCCATGGTTCCAATCGATGCCAGGGGCCATCAAGTGAAAAGTACCAAACAGATAGATGGTGGTGTCGCTATCTTTCACCACCCACATGGCTGGGGTGGCTTTTTGGGTGGTAGCCGCTGCCGCCGCTGCCGGTGCCGGTTGAGCCATCACGGATGGCGCTTGGAACAAGGCAAAACTGAAAGCTGACAGAGCTGCTAATAGAGTCTTTTTGATCATCATAATCCTCATCTGAGTTATGGTTGGGTTGGGAGGTTAAAACAACGTCTTGAGGGGCTGGCTCAGGCCCTGTTTCGTTTGAGCCAAAGGTGCGTCCATATGGCAAAGTAAGATACAAGAAGGACCAGAATGGACACGGCCATGCCAGCAGCGAAGGCATGGGTTTTGGTGCCGAGCAGGATCTCTAGGCTAGGCAACTCAAATTTGGGGAAGCCGATGAGGGCGGCAATTGGCACAAAGCAGATCGCGAGCGAGAACACGGCGCTCCAATAAAATGCCGCTTCATGCGTGTGACGGGCCAACTCATCGAGGAGTTTAGTATAGTAAATGGTCGCACCAACCCCGATCATCATGGCGAGGCTTATTAGTCCGACGAATAGGCCACTGGGTCCGTTTGCGGCATTGAAGGGCAAGAAAACCCCAACTATGCCACCAAGCAGGGCGGAACCAACGATATAGACATTGATCTTGGCCTGTCGCGACCATTTCGCTTTTTTGGGCGCTGTAGAAATGTCCTTCATGGGGTATCCTCAAAGATGGCTTCAATTGGCAGCGCAAATAGGCGTGCAATCTTGAAGGCTAGGGGCAGGGACGGGTCGTATTTGCCCGTCTCTAAGGCATTGATGGTTTGGCGGGAGACGTCGAGCGCGTCAGCGAGATCGGATTGCGACCAGTCCCGCTCGGCACGGAGAACTTTTAGACGGTTTTTCATGCGTCCTCTGGCTCCCCCATTTCGAGCATAGTGGGGTCTCGCTTGCTTACCACCCAGCCGTAGGCGATCAGATAGATGATTTGGTAGAGGACTAGGCCTGTGTAGAGCGAAACGGCGGGCATCAGGCCTGTTGCCACGGCGGAACCTGCGACGAGGAGTATGATCACCATGATGTAGGATGCTAGCGCCCCAGCCTCCAGCCAAATTGCTCGAAAGAATTCATCCAAAAGGAACCAAAGTCTGTGGCCGGTCCAAACCATGGCAACACCACTTGCGAGGCCAATCAAGAACAGGGGCCAAGACATGCTCGAAAGTCCCTTAGGATGAAATTCGTAGAAAGTCAGGATGCCAAGTAGTGCTGCGTAAGCAACGTAAAACGCCACAAGATAAGGGTAAGCTTTGCGAGCAGAGGGACTAGTGCCGAGGCCACCGGTCAAGGCACGACTGTTGGCGACACGCTTGTTGACGATAGCGAGCGCAAAGATGATAGCGGACGCAATATAGGCACCGAGCAAGAGGAAGCCCAACAAGGCGCTCATGTAGGGAACAAAATCTCGTTCGAAAACAAACCGTGCTACATCCTCAACCTTGGTTCCCTTAGTATGAGTGGCAATCAGATACCCGGAAATCCCGCCCACGACCGCCCAAATTGCGGTACTGACCACGAATTTCATCCAAGGGTTTCCCGGTCGCTTTTGATTGATAACCTCCGACATATGTCAGGCTTCCTTGCTATTATGACAAGGACACTTGTCACATAATGGCAAGGAAATGTCAAGCACCCTTGTCAAAAAGACAGGACTGCTTGTCAGTACATTGAATCTAGAGGCTTAAGCGAGGACGCGCTTTAGGGAATCAGCCCAGCCGCTCAGGCGGGTTTGACGCACATCTGCAGCCATTGCTGGGCTAAAGCGCTCGACTTGCCCCCGCATGACCGACGCTTCTTCGAGCGAGCCATAAAGCCCGCAACCAACGCCTGCGAGCATGGCAGCACCCAGAGCCGTTGTCTCGATGAAGCGTGGACGCTCGACATCAATAGCCAGAATATCGGCGAGATCCTGCGCCATCCAGTCATTGGCAACCATGCCGCCATCAATACGGACTTCGGCCCAATCGGCCCCATCAGCCGCAAAAGCGGTCTTAAGGTCAAAGGTCTGGTGCGCCATGGCCTCTAGGGCCGCACGCACCACATGGGCCTTCTTCGCCGAGAAGCTGAGACCATGTATCGCTCCGCGTGCATGGGGTTGCCAGTGTGGTGCGCCGAGGCCAGACAGGGCAGGCACCAGATAAACCCCGCCATTGTCTGGCACACTTCGGGCAAGGCCTTCAGAGTCTGAGGCCCGTTCGATCAAGCCCAGATCATCGCGCAGCCATTGCATTAGGCTTCCGGCCACAAAGACCGATCCTTCCAACGCATAATGGCGCACGCCGTCCAATTGCCACGCAATGGTCGCAAGCAAACGGTTCTTGGATTGCGGCAGCGTGCGCCCGGTCTGGGTCAAGACAAAGGCACCGGTGCCAAAGGTCGCTTTGGTCTGGCCTGGCTCTAAACAGGCTTGGCCAATGGTTGCGGCTTGTTGGTCGCCGGCTATGCCGGAAATGGCAATGGACCCGCCGAACAACTCTGGCAGCGTCTGACCTAACGGCCCGGCGCAATCCACGATCTGGGGCAGAATAGCGCGCGGCACGCCGAAAAGGTCACACAGGCCATCGTCCCAGCCCGCACTACCAATGGCCATCAGCGCGGTGCGCGAGGCATTGGTCGCGTCCGAAATGTGGGCTCCACCGGTCAGGCGATAGACCAGATAGCTCTCAATCGTACCGACTGCGAGCTTGTCCCCTGCCGCTTTGAGTTGAGGCCAGTTGGTTAGGGCCCAGCCGATCTTGGAGCCCGAAAAATACGGGTCAAGCAATAGGCCGGTCTTGGCCTGCACGATGGCTTCTTGGCCTTGATCTTTTAGAGCCTGACACAGGTCGGCCGTCCGACGGTCTTGCCAGACAATGGCCGGGGCCAAGGGCTTGCCGGTCGTCTTGTCCCAAAACACGATGGTCTCGCGTTGATTGGTGATGCCAATGCCGGCAATGGCCGAAGCCCCACCAGCCTTCGCTACCATCTCCTGCGCACAGGCCAAGGTGAGGGTCCAAATCTCCTCGGCGTCGTGTTCGACCAAACCGGGTGCTGGATAATGCTGGGTCAAAGGCCGCTGTGCACTGCCGAGGCAGGTGCCATCGGCTTCAAACAGCATCACGCGGGTGGAAGTGGTGCCTTCATCAATAACAAGGATCTTACCGCTCATGGTTCCAACGCCCTCATCGCGCGCCCCTTGGCGCTGAAAATGAACACGGCCTTATTGCCAAATACCCAGCGATTGACGCTCAAGGCTGTGATGACTGAAGTGATCAAGACGATCAGCATCACGTCGATATAATGCAGCCAATAAAGGCCGATGTGTTGATAGAAGGTCTCGCCCGGATACAAAGTGTCCGGCTTGTAGAGCACGAAATTGTGGAAACCATAGAGCAGGAAGCCAAACACGAGGCCTGCAATTGCTGCCCGCGCGTCGACATTGCGGAACAAGAGGCCCGCAATAAAGGCCGATAGAATGGGCATGGAGAAGAGGCCGTTCAACTCCTGCAACAGATTGATGATGCTCTTGGCATTCTGAAACACGGGTATCAGCGCAATGGAGGTCACCGTCAAAACGGCGGAGGCAATCGCTGCCAAGCGCCAGTGGTTCTTCACCGCACCGATGAACTTCTCATGGAAGTCGATGGAATAAAGGGCGACGCTGGAATTGAGGATGGCGCTGGTGTGGGCGATCACCGCGGCGGCCATCATGGCCGCAAAGGCACCCGACATCCAAGACGGCAACACGTGGGCAACAAGCTTACCGTAAGCGGCGTCTCCCACACTGCCAAAAAGCTTGTAAGCTACAACGCCGGGGATCACCACGATTGCGGGGATGATCAGGATACGCACGACAGCAGCAGCCAAAACCCCTTTTTGCGCTTCTTGCACGGTGGGGGCCGTCATGGCTTTTTGGGTTATGTTCTGGTTGGTCGACCAATAGAAGATTTGGATGAACAACATGCCGGTAAACAGCGTGTGGAACGGAATAGGTGAGGTGAAAGAGCCGATCATGGAGATGCGCTCTTCTGGGACACCGGAGACCAGATCAAAATTGACCGCTGCCATTGCCAAGATCACGACCAGAAATGCAATCGCCAGAACCCCAATGCCGGAATAGGTATCCATCACCGCCACCGCCCGCAGGCCACCGGTGATGGTATAAAGGGCAGCGATAATGGCCATAGGTGCCGCAAACCACAGAAGCGACCACTCGACACCAAACATGGTTTGCAGGAACAAGCTGCCGCTATAAAGCGCCGCTGGCAAATAGATCAGCACATTGCCGATCAGGAACAGCGCAGAAATAACGGTGCGGATGCTGCCGCCCTTATAGCGCTTCTCCAACAGCTCCGTCACGGTGGTACAATTGTTCCGATAGTAGATGGGCACAAAGACAAATGCCAGAATAAGGAGACCAAAGAAGCCGCAAATCTCCCACCACGCCAACAGCAACATCTGATTGCCATTCATGCCGACCAATTGCTCGGTCGAGAGGTTAGTCAGCGTGATCGCGCCTGCAACAAACAGCCAAGACAGGCCACCGCCTGCGAGAAAGACTTCACGAGTGGTTCCGCCGTCCTTCTGCCGATCCTTATGGCCAGCCCCTGCACCATGTACTTTCCAATAAGTCAGGATGGCGATGAGGGCGGTTAGCCCAAAGAAAATGCCGATTTGTAACGCCGACGCGCTGCCTTGAAACATGGCATTTCCCCCTTGCCTTTTCTTTAGGCGCTGACACTAGTAAGCCCTTCCGCCTGAGGCAAGCTTCGGAAATGGAAAATAAAAGCGGGCTTTCCGTGCGCGACTTGGCAGACTTAGTTTTAGGAACAAGAACATTATGGATAATCTGATCCTGCACGGCGGTGGGGCGAGTTTGGTTGTGGCGGTAAAGCTCGGGGCTCCACCTGCAATCCTGCATTGGGGCCCAAGATTACCTGATGATGTTGACCCGACGGTCCTCAGCGCGCTCGCTAGCCATCAGGGCGGGCCGGGTAGTTCTGATGTGTTTGTAGATGCATCCTTGGCGATGGAGGCAGGCCTTGGTCTGCTTGGGCCTTCGGGCGTTGTTGTCCATCGCATGGGGCAAGATTGGGGTAGCCGCTTTGTCGTGGCAGACGCCATGCTCGAAGGTGACCGCATTCAGATTTCCTGCCGCGATGACCACACCAAAATCGGTCTGACCTATGACTTGTGTCTTGAGGCCGTGACCGGTGTCTTGACCGTCAGTTCTTCCCTGACAAATTTGGGTGAAGCCCCGCTTGAAGTCACCGAGTTTGCCACGGCTGTGCTGCCCATTGCCAATCACATGACCGATCTGATCGGTTTCACGGGCCGATGGGCCTTGGAATTTCAGCGCGAACGCATCAAGCGCTTTGCGGGCACCTATCTGCGCGAGAGCCGCCGGGGTCGTACTTCGCATGACGGACTTCCCGCCATCATCTTATGCGGCGCTTCCACCGATGAAGCGCAAGGGGAGGCTTACGGCCTGCATCTGGGCTGGAGCGGCAATCATCGCATGCGGGTGGACAGTCTCCACGATGGTCGGGTGTTTGCAGGGCTTGGGGCCTTGCTCGGGCCCGGTGAAATCCGCCTAGAGCAGGGGCAGACGTTTCACGCGCCAACCATTCATGCCGCCTATAGCCGCGAAGGCCTCTCGGGTCTCAGCCAGCGCTTCCATGCCCATGTCCGCAGTCAAATCTTGCGACCCGAGACACGCGCCAAGGTGCGCCCAGTCCATTACAACACGTGGGAAGCGGTCTTTTTTGACCATGATCTCGATCGCCTCAAAGCGATTGCTGATCGGGCAGCGGCGGTTGGTGTCGAGCGGTTTGTCCTCGATGATGGCTGGTTTGGTTCAAGGCGGGATGACACATCAGGTCTTGGTGATTGGTATGTATCGGCGGAGGTCTATCCCGAAGGCCTAAAGCCGCTGATCGATTACGTCACTGGCCTTGGCATGGAGATGGGCATTTGGTTTGAGCCAGAAATGGTCAATCCCGATTCTGACCTCTATCGCGCTCATCCTGACTGGGTGTTGGGCTTAGCCCATGTCGGGCAAGTGCCGTTCCGAAATCAGCTTGTGCTAGATATCTCCCGGCCAGAGGTCTCCGACTATCTGTTTGAGCGGATCGATGCAGTCCTGCGGGACCATGATATCGGCTATGTCAAATGGGATATGAACCGCGACATCAGTCATCCAGGCGATCATCAAGGCTATCAGCGTTCGCATGCGCAGGTTCAGGCGCTCTATGCTCTGCTTGAGCGTTTGCGTGTTGCCCACCCCAGCGTTGAGTTTGAATCCTGTGCTTCAGGTGGGGCGCGCGCCGACTACGGGGTGTTGAGCTATACCGACCGGATTTGGACGTCGGACAGCAATGATGCGCTCGACCGCCAAGATATTCAGCGCGGGGCCAGTTTCTACTTCCCGCTGGAAGTTCTAGGTGCCCATGTCGGGCCGCGCCGCTGCCATATCACCGGCCGCACCTTGTCGATGGCGATGCGGGCAGGGACCGCGATGATTGGGCATATGGGGCTTGAGCTCAATCTGCTGGAAGAGTCGGAAGCAGAGCTTACGACCCTAAAAGAAGCGATTGCATGCCATAAAGCGCATCGAGACCTGCTGCATACCGGCAATCTCGTGCGTCTAGATACATCTAGTGAACTTATGGGCATGGGCGTAATCGCCCAAGATCAGGCTGAAGCACTCTATTCCATCGCAATTATGCGAAGTCAGGTTCAGCGTCTCATGCCGCGCGTTTTGTTCCACGGCCTCGACCCAGACAGGAGCTATCGCGTGAAGCTGGTTTGGCCGAGCAAATTCCGATCGTGGTCAGCGGGCTCGAGTGTCGAGGCATTGGATCTGACGGGCGAGGGCCAAGTGCTGCCAGGTCGGCTGTTACAAGAGGTCGGCTTTGGCCTGCCGTTGACGGCCCCCGAGCAAGTATTGATCTTCCATCTGCGTGCGCACACGCCAGATTGATCGCTTAACGGTATCTGGCTCTTTCCCCTGCGGGCCTGTCAGGCTATGTCGACCCCATGACTCCCCGTGAAAACATCCGTAATTTCTCCATCGTTGCCCATATTGACCATGGCAAGTCCACTTTGTCAGACCGCCTGATTCAATTGACCGGCGGCCTCACCCAGCGTGAGATGAAGGAACAAGTGCTCGACAGCATGGATATTGAGCGGGAGCGCGGCATTACAATCAAGGCGCAAACCGTGCGCCTTGAGTTCCAGCGCGAGGGTCAAGACTATATCTTGAATTTGATCGACACCCCGGGGCATGTCGACTTTGCTTATGAAGTCTCGCGCTCTTTGGCGGCGTGCGAAGGCGCGCTTTTGGTGGTGGACGCCAGCCAAGGCGTGGAAGCCCAGACCTTGGCCAATGTCTATCAAGCCATTGATGCCGATCTTGAGATCGTGCCCGTCCTCAACAAGATTGATTTGCCCGCCGCAGAACCCGATCGCGTTAAGGCGCAGATCGAAGAAGTGATTGGTATCGATGCCTCTCAATCCGTGATGATCTCGGCCAAAACCGGTCTTGGCATTGAGGATGTTCTGGAAGCCATTATCACCCGCCTGCCGCCTCCCAAGACGGGCGACCGCGATGCGCCGTTGAAGGC
>JBEIEG010000108.1:0-8468 GCA_040383035.1 Hyphomonadaceae bacterium
CATCCATCACCTCGCCACCTCGGTTGCGGCAGTCGTACCCGCCGTTACAGGTTTTGTAACCTGGTTGGTCAGTGCAGCAATTGCAGCTGTAATTGGCCTGATTATTGGCGCAATCGTTGAACCAATCGCCCATAAAGCGCTGGTCCCTGCCTTCAGCGGCTTGAAGGGCTTATTCAACCGGAAAGCGTGACCCGACAATTTATTAACCTACTTGACCTGAAGCCATGGATGGTTCATCTGTTATAACAGATGTCAGTCGTACATTCTCCCTCGCGTCATGTCTGCTCAGCAGCCAGTGCACCCACCACCTGGTACCACGCATCAGCAAAGCGTCCGTTTGCCCGAACCAGCCCCTTGGTTGGGGAACTTACCGCCGATGTCGTAGTTATTGGTGCGGGCTTTACTGGTGTTTCTGCTGCGCTTGACCTAGCCGCTGCAGGTCTGAATGTGATCGTACTTGAAGCCAATGAGATTGGGGCTGGAGCATCTGGCCGAAACGGTGGGCTTGCCTGCTCTGGCTGGCGCCATGATCAAAAGTGGTTGGAAGCGCGCATGGGGCGCGAGGATGCCCGTCGGCTATGGTTGTTAGCTGAAGATGCAAAGGCTGATCTTCTCGCACGGATGCATGATTTCCATATTGATGCGGACTGGACCCCGGGGCAAATCTTTGCCGCTCATACACCCCGCTTGATGGAAGAACTCGACAATGATGCGAACCATATGGCGCGCGCCTACGGCTATGAACTTCCACATCGCCTAGATAAAGAGCAAGTTGCGCATGCCCTTGGCTCATCCGCCTATCAGGGTGGCTGGCGAGATCCATCGGCGGGCCACGTCCACCCTCTCAAGTTGCTCTATGGCCTGATGCAAGCTGCCCTAGGAGCCAAAGCGAATTTGCACGAGTATAGCCGCGTGATCGAAGTTGGGTCTGACCGCGGCAAGCGCTTTGCCAAAACACCAACAGGACGGGTTGTAGCCGATCACATCCTGCTGTGCGGCGACGGCTATCTTGACGGAATTGAGCCCGATGTAGAAGCCCGCGTGCTACCTATTGGCAATTTCATCATCGCGACCGAACCTCTGCCTGCGGACAGCCAGATTCTACCCCTGCACGATTCTGCCATGGATACGCGCTTTGTTGTCAATTATTGGCGCAGGACAGCAGAACGGCGTTTGATTTTTGGCGGCGGCGAGAAATACACGCCAAGCTGGCCTAGTGATATAGAGAGTTTTGTGCGGCGCAATCTGGTGAAAATCTATCCAGAAATCAGCGGCATTCAGGTTACACACGCCTGGGGAGGGGCCCTTGGTATCACGCCCACGCGCCTGCCTTACTTGCGTCAGATCCGTCCTGGTCTGTTGTCGGCGTCAGGATACTCTGGTCAAGGTGTTATTCTGGCACCCTATTTTGGACGCATTCTTGCTGCCTGCGTCTTAAGCCAGCATCGCGACTATGACGTAGTGTCACGCATGCCCGTGCCGGAGTTCCCGGGCGGCCGCGCGCTTCGTTGGCCGCTTTTGACGGCAGCTATGACTTGGTATGCGCTGCGAGATAAATTACCGTGAGACGATCCACTGGCTGAGGAGGCCAAGACGTGAAACTTAGCGAGCCCCGCCTGTTTCGTTCCCAATGCCTGATCAATGGCCTTTGGACCGGCACCAGCGACGAAGCAATCTACAACCCTGCAACTGGGGAAGTTCTTGGCAAGGTTCCAAGACTTGGTCGCGAGGCGGCTGAAGAGGCTGTGTCAGTTGCGCAAGCGGCTTTGCCTGCCTGGCGGGCCAAGACCGCTAAGGAGAGAAGTGCGATCCTGCGGCGCTGGTTTGACTTGATCCTTATCCACCAAGAGGATTTGGCACAGATCCTTACAGCGGAGCAGGGCAAGCCGATAACAGAAGCGCGCGGGGAAATCGCCTATGCCGGTTCTTTCATTGAGTTTTATGCCGAAGAGGCTAAGCGGATCTACGGCGAGACTTTACCTTCACCAAAGGCGGATGGCCGTATTTTGGTATTACGGCAGCCGCTGGGAGTTGTGGCAGCCATTACCCCATGGAATTTCCCTGCCGCGATGATTGCTCGCAAGGTCGGGCCAGCGCTAGCTGTTGGCTGCACCATGGTCCTGAAGCCTGCACCTGAGACACCCTTTACCGCGTTGGCTTTGGCTGAACTGGCTTGTGAAGCTGGCGTCCCTGCAGGCGTGCTTAATGTCGTAACGGGCGATGCTGTTGCGATTGGCGAAGTCTGGTGTGCCAGTGAGGTTGTGCGTGGATTGTCCTTCACTGGCTCTACCCCGATCGGCAAGCTCTTGATGCGCCAATGCGCCGATACCGTGAAGAAGCTGGGCCTCGAGCTCGGCGGCAATGCACCCTTCATCGTATTTGATGATGCCGATCTGGGTGCCGCCGTCGAAGGCGCTGTCGCGTCGAAGTTTCGCAATATGGGTCAAACCTGTGTGTGTGCGAACCGTATTTATGTGCAAGATCAAATTCACGATGCCTTTGTTACCAAGCTGACGGCTAAAGTCGCCGCCATGAAAGTTGGCCCAGGCACCGAGGACGGGGTTACACAGGGACCGCTCATCAATCAGGCAGCCCTCGCCAAGGTCCAAAGCCATGTTGCGGATGCCCTCAGCCAGGGCGCTAAAGTCCAGACTGGTGGTAAGGTTAGTCCTTTAGGAGGCACTTTCTTTGAGCCCACCGTCATCACGGGCGTAACGTCGGCCATGAGGTTTGCCAAAGAAGAAACCTTCGGCCCTGTAGCGCCCATCTTTCGCTTCCAAAACGAGGCCGAAGCCATTGCAGCGGCCAATGACACACCATTTGGCCTGCAGGCTTATTTCTATACCAAGGACTTAGCGCGCACCTTTCGCGTTGCAGAAGCCTTAGAAACAGGAATTGTGGGGGTTAATTCTGGCTTGACCTCATCAGAAGGCGTGCCTTTCGGCGGGATCAAGCAAAGCGGATTGGGCCGGGAAGGCTCACACCATGGGGTCGAAGAATATCTGGAGCTGAAATACGTCTATTTGGGCGGGATCAATTAAGCCGAAACTGTGCATAAGTGCACCCCATCCCCTTCGTGTTAATCTTTGTTAACCAATCTTAGCTTAGACTTAACAAAGTGAATCGAAACGAGCGGATGCGTACAGAAAGTGCCATTAGACTTGTCAGCCTTTTTGGCCCAATGGGGGCGTGATGTCGTGACAGCGGGTGGGGCTGCGGCCGTGGCTGGTTATCTCGCCTATCGCTTTGGCAAACAAAGACGCGTCCCACTTTCTAGCCCCCGTGCGAGTGCAGCCATCGCTGCCTCGGGTTCTGTTGCGCTCGTTTGGCCGGACAAAGACGACGGAGAGGGCTGGGGTCAGCCGGAGGAAGAGGCTGATGCCTCGACACGCGCGACCCTACTCAAACGTCTCGACCTAAAGGCAAGCAACCTAACCGAAGAGCCTTCGACATTCGAAATATTAGAAGCCTTGGTAGCCGCCTCAACAGAACTTGGCACTCGCCTCGCGCTTTTGCGCCAAAGGGGTGAAGCGTTCACCCTGTCGGTTTTAGGGCTAGAGGTCATGGGCAAACCTCATGGCGCGAAAGCCATTGTTTGGTTGACGCCAGGTGCCGCCGCAGGGGACCTTGCAGGGGCAGAGAAAGCCAGTTTTCCGGCTTGGCGGACCGATAGCCAAGGTGCGCTGTTATGGGCCAACACTTCCTATCTGAAAGCTGTCGAAGCGGTCGATTTGGAGGACGCGCGCGCACGCGACTGCGCCTTAGACCAGAAATCGCGTGACGATGCCGCCCAAGCGGCAAAAGGCCAAGCCTCTACCGCTACGCGAGCAATCACCATTGATGGCAGGCGACGGATGTTGCGGATCAGCTTGTTCCCGGCAGACGACGGGGCTGCTGGCGTTGCCTTCGATGTAACCGAAGAAATCGAAGTGCGCGATACCTTAGCGCGAGAAGCCAAAGCGCATGAAGAGACATTAAACCATTTGACCGATGCGGTTGCGGTATTTGACTCAACTCGTCGCCTGACAACGCACAATAGCGCCTTCTCAAACCTGTGGGGGCTAGAGGATGCGTGGCTAAATGATGGACCAACCCATGGCGAATGGTTGGATCGGTTGCGCCAGTCAGCCAAAATCGCCGCTACCCGCGACTTTGCCGCGTGGAAGGCGAAGGAACTCTCACACTATCAAGAACCTGGCCTGATCCCAGATGAAACTTGGACCATGCCTGATGGTCGCATCCTACGTGTAGCGCGGCAGCGTCAGCCGTCGGGTGGACTCCTGATTCTGTTTGAAGACATTTCCGACAAGATGGGCCTGCAGGCACGGTTTAAAACTTTGATTGAAGTTCAGCGCGCGACACTGGACAAATTGGGCGAAGGGGTAGCTGTATTCACAGCGGACGGGCGACTTTCCTTAGCCAATAGCGCATTTGCCCGAATGTGGGGACTCGATCAAAGCTTCCTTGAGGCGCTACCAGAATTTGATCTGGTTGCAGAGCGCGCGATCCTTGTGCACCGCGACCCTGCCTTCTGGAGCGAGTTAAAGGCCAGGATCTCCGACCCGTCACCACGTTCGCGTCAAGAAAAGCAAGGCGAGTTTGTCTGCGCCGATGGCACAAGCCTAACGTGGCTAATACGCCCATTGCCAGATGGTGCAACGTTAGCAGCCTTCGCCGATGTAACCGCTGCCCGCGAAGTTGAGACGGCGTTGCGCGATAAGGCGGCCGCCTTCCAAGATGCAGACCGGCTTAAGACTGAATTTGTACGCAATGTCAGCTATCAATTGCGCACACCACTGACCACCATTGGAGGCTATGCAGAGCTTTTGGCGGCGGGCGTAGGTGGTACTTTGACCGAGTCCCAATCGGACTATTTGAACGCAATCGGATTGGCATCTGGCCAATTGGAGAAGCTTATTGAGAACATTCTCGACTTGGCCATGATCGACGCGGGCCAGATGTCGCTGGACTTGGGTGACGTCAGTTTAGTCGAAACCCTCGAAGTCACGGCGGAAATCGCCCGAACCAATTCGGTCAATGACCAAGTCCGAATTGTGGTGGAATGTGACGAGAGCGCTGGGATCATCCGTGCAGACAAGGCTCGCATTCGGCAGATATTGTTCAACCTTGTCTCGAATGCACTGCGCTTCACGGGTAAAGGCGACATGATCACCATTGGCGCGCGTCGGTTTGACGACACAGTCCGCCTTTGGGTGAGTGACACTGGCCCCGGTATTGATATGGCGCGGCAGGCTTCTGCCTTTGAGGGCTTTGCAGATGGCGACCGGCGCGCAGGCGTCAGCCTGGCCTTGGTAAAGCGCTTTGTCGAATTACATGGCGGCTGGGTGTCGTTAGCGTCCCCCAATGCCAAGGGGGTGACAGTATCCTGCTATTTACCAGCGAGAGCCACCCATCTCCACGCAGCACCAGAGCTAGATTTAGCTAGCTAATGTCTTTTCAGGGGCTCGCATAATAGGCCGAGCTATCGCTGTCTCGGGCCGCCGCCGCGCTCGCCAAAGCAGCTTCGATGCCCTTTACAAGAGATTCAGGCGACACGGGCTTCGCGATATGGACATCGCAACCGGCATCAAGCGCCTGCTCGACGTGTTCCTTCATCGCATTAGCGCTAAGCATTGCAATAGGGGTGCGGGGTAATTGGGCTGTCAACTCAAGAAAGCGGATCGCCTGAGTGGCTTTAAGGCCATCCATTTCTGGCATTTGCATATCCATCAAGACAAAGTCAAACTTGCCAGCTTCAAAGGCTTCTAAGGCCTTCACACCATTTTCGACGACCGTGAGGTCAACGCCATAGGGCTCTAAGATCATCGCCACCACACGTTGATTAGTCGGATGATCTTCCGCCAATAAAATCCGCAACAGCCGCGAGGGCTTGATTTCCTCGGCGGCTGCCGGCTTTGCTATGGTCGGCGGTGCCTGTGCTGCAATATCGAAAGCATCCAAGGACATTGATCGGCTCAAAGGTAATTTGATCATAAAAGTTGAGCCTTGATTTGGGGACGACACTACACTGATGATACCTCCCATCATCTCGGTGAGCGCCTTACAAATCGAGAGTCCCAAACCTGTGCCACCAAACTGGCGCGTGATGGACCCATCGGCTTGCTCGAACCGATTGAATAATCGGTCGCGAACCTCGTCATCAAATCCAATACCCGTATCTGAAACCTTGATGATTAGAGTCGCAGCCTCGCCATCATTCTCTGCCTCTATGACCTCAACCTGAACTACGACCTCGCCTTCCTTGGTGAACTTCACCGCATTTGACGCGAGGTTGGAAACAATCTGGCGAATTCGAACCGCATCACCCTTGAACAAACCGCGCGCATTGATTCCAAAGGTTAGACTGAAATTGAGGCATTTCTCATTGGCTGCGGTCTGCATTAAGTGAACGGCCGCCTGGATCGACTCCTGCAAGTCGAACGTCTCAACTTGTAGGGACAATTTGCCCGCCTCAATTTTCGAAACGTCGAGAATGTCGGTGAGGAAGCGTTCAAGTGTTTGGCCCGATTGGCAGATTAAGTTGACCATCTCAATCTGCTCGTCACTCAACTCTGTGCGACCTAGCGCTCCAGCCAAGCCAATCACCCCGTTTAGCGGCGTGCGAATTTCGTGGCTCATGTTGGCGAGGAAAACACTTTTGGCTCTGCTCGCAGATTCCGCCGCAGCACGGGCTTGCCGGATTGCAGCCTCAGATCGGCTATTGCGCAGAACATAAGCCAACTGGTGTGTAATCAAGCGCCAATTGATGGGCTTCACGACAAAGGACGTGGCCCCTGCGGCGAAGGCCAAATCAATGGCCTCCATATCATCACGGCCTGTGATCACGACGACAGGCACACTCAAAAGACGCGGATCACGACCCATTGCTTCCATAAGCTCAAAGCCATTCAAGTTCGGCATATCAAGGTCCACGAGCGCGACGTCAAAGTCGCCCTTGCGCAAGGCCTCCATCGCAATCTGCCCATCTTCTGCGACGCTCACTTCCATGTTCGGGCTGGTGAGGTAGGAAATCGCAAATTCGCGCAGGATGGGGTCGTCATCGACCACCAAGACCCGCGCGAAGTCTGTCTTTATAAAGAGGTCAATGCCGGCGGGCGAGGTGCTCATGTTCGCCCCCAGCCTAAATGATGCAGGGCAAAGCAATGCTGAACGCTCGAACAACGCAGCTTCTGCAGCCGAGCACTTCCCTTGGTCTCTGGCAACTGGAGAGGCATGGAACACCGAGCCATCGCGTTAATCAAACCCCACACCAAACAAATTTACCGGACTTTCTCAAAAAAAATCGCAGAAATTTCTTAATTTTGGGTCAAATGGCATGGAATTTTTCACTTAAGCACCTAAAATCTATACAAATATCTATGGTAGTGACCTCGAGATTGGGCCTAAACTAGGCTGACTAGAGTCAAGTCCAGAGTGTCAATCGATTACCTCACCAATTGTGAGAATATTGCACTGTCTTTAATAGGGAAAAGCTCAATCAACGGAGAACGTCGCAATTTCCTCACGTAACTGGCCAATGCCGAGATTCTCATGCGATGAGATCGGCAAAACCTCAGGGTGTGCAGCAGGACGCTTCTTCAAGGCCTCTTTGGTCGCACCAAGAACGACATCCAGCTCCCCTTTCTTCAATTTATCCACTTTTGTGAGGATAATTTGGTAGGATAAGGCCGAGGTATCCAGCATGCGCATGACTTCAAGGTCATTCGGCTTAAGCCCGTGGCGGCTATCGACCAAAACAAAGGCCCGCTTTAATGTTGCACGGCCCCGCAGGAAGTCCCGCGTCGCTTCGTTCCAGCGCGCAATCTCTGTTTTCGACGCAACCGCATGGCCATAGCCGGGCAAATCGACAATCCGAATACGCTCAACCTCGTCTTTACCAGCAATGGCAAAGAAAATGAGTTCGCGTGTACGTCCAGGTTCGGAGGACGCCCTCGCCAGACCTTTCCGACCAACCAAAGCATTGACAAGGCTGGACTTGCCGACATTTGAACGCCCTGCAAAGCAGACTTCCGGGGCGCCTATCGGGGGCAGATCAGACATGGTCTTGGCCGCCCAGAGGAAACGCGGTTCCAGACGAAAGAGCCGCTCTCCTGGCGGGAGATCGCGCATCGGAACCATGGGTTCAGACATGATTAGGCCGTCTTCTTCTTGCCAAGCTTGGCAAAAAATTCGTCAATCGGGTTTGAGGTGCCTGACCGCTTTGCAATCACATATTGCTGCACAATCGTAAGCAGGTTGGACCAAGTGTAATAAATGACCAGACCGGAGCCAAAGCCTGCGAAAACGAATACGAAAATCCACGGCATCAGCGCAAAGATCTGTGCTTGCATCGGATCCGTCGCCGTAGGCTGCATCTTCTGCAAGAGCCAGAATGACACGCCATACAAGATCGGCCACGCACCAATTGCCAAGAACGTCCCAATGAGCGGCAAGGCCGTTGGGTCATA
>JBEIEG010000109.1:0-8412 GCA_040383035.1 Hyphomonadaceae bacterium
GCCTGTGGTTCTGGCAGCTCCATGTGGAAGAGCGATGTTGCCGCCGCACTTTCTTATAAACCGGGTACGATCTTGAACGTTGGCTTCGCCACTTCGGCATTGACGATGGAGCAAGTCGAAGCCGGCAACATCGTGTCTCCAACGCGCGCCACACAGCCGATTGTTGCTTATGTACGAACAATTAACCTTAGGGTAGGTGATGTCCAGCAGTTTACATTGAAGGCCCCTGATGGAGCAATACTTGCATCCCACGCAGGTACGCCCATGACATCAAACCAATCACAACGGTTTGTGTTTATAGGAAAAAAGGCGCCGCCCTCTGGCTGGCCGAAAGGAAAATATAGTGCGGAATACGTTGTAATGCGTGCGGGACGTCCCCTTCTAAGAAGGCAGTTTGACCTTCAACTTTGATCTCGGAATAATTTTAGGTTGCAGCACCTAGATGGCGTTGTCTCCGCTATTCTGATTTCAATCCGTGAAGACAATGAGGCCGTGCAACGGCTTGTTCGAGTAACGCGGGCTCAAAACAAGTAGCTGTTGTCAGTTTCTAGTGTTGTGCATGCGATGCGCGCCCGTGCCAGCACGGACTTATGCAGATTTCAAACACTGCTTTTGAAACCAGATGACTATTAGGGTGGGGCCCTCTTCAGTTCCTAATGAGCTAGCTTCGTTTAGAGCCACAGACTCAGACACTTACCTTTCGGGTGCCCGCACGCCGCAACGTGAGATTTGGCCTTGTTCCGGCCTGCACACGCTTTAGGGGCATCGAATCAGTCGAAAACATTGGTGGGTGATGCAGGGTTCGAACCTGCGACCCGCTGATTAAGAGTCAGCTGCTCTACCAACTGAGCTAATCACCCGACCGGCTTGTTTGTCTGGGCTAGTGCCGCTGGCGTTTGGTTTGCGCGAGCCGCCCCAAGGGACGCGAGAAACAAGGGAAAGCGCGTATGGCGCAAATGGGCGCAGGGTTCAACCCCTGCGCCGCGTTTGATTGCAATAGAGGTGCGTTTAGCCGTGCGTTTGCCTGGGCCTACCAGCGCCAAGCCTCAATTCGACGAGACCCATGCTTTTCAAAGGTGCGCCCGCGCGGATCGGTGCACAGCACGTAGCTGACGATGGCTTTGCGGCCGCGGATCCAGTCATGGCTTTGTTGGCGATAGCAGCGCACAACGGGTGCCCTGTAGCTATAACGCTCCTCATAACGGTCGTGGTGACGATCGTGGCGGTCGCGGCGATCACGGTAGTCGTCCCGGTCGCGATCCCAGTCTCGGCCGCGGCGATAGTCATCGCCACCGCGAACATGGAACGACCAGTTCCAGCCGCCCCAGTCTGACCATGCCGACGGGTGGGCATACCAATGTTTGTCGCGCCGCCAGCCGCGGCTGGGGTGATACTCGTCAAAGCCCCAGCGATTGGCATAGAAGGAGGGATTGCCCCAACGGGTGTCCCAGCTTTGCCATTGGCCATGGGGGCCCCAATAATCGGTACCACGTCGGTCTACAGAGACCGGGCCCGGCGAGCCAATATGGACCGAAATGCCTTGCGCCTGTACGGGGGCTGTAACGGCCAGACCGGCTAACACGAGGGCGCTTGTGAAAAGCAGACGCATTGTAAACTCTCCTTGATTCAGTTGTCCCTAGAAACCACTTTGCCAGCTTCTCCCTGAAACCAGCATGAATGAAGTCTTCACAATCTGCACGCTTCCGCAATCATTGCCTGTAAATGCCGTTTTAACCTTGAATGACTATAGGTGTCGCATGGATGTTAGCGTACCCCTTCATCAGCAAGGTCCCGTTGTCGACAAAGCCCATCTGGAGCGTATGACCGGCGGCGATCACGAGCTCGCACTGGAAGTGCTGGGCTTGTTTCGCGAGCAGGTTGAGCTGTGGAGCAAACTGTTACAACCTTTCACCGAAACCGAAGATTGGGGAAATGCAGCCCATACCGTCAAAGGCGCGGCGCGTGGGATCGGTGCTTGGCAATTGGGTGAAGTGTGTGGCCAAGCAGAAGAGGCCAGCAAATCTCGCCCCTTAAGCCGCGACGAAAAGCGCGCCTTCTACGAATCGATCACGACAGAGATGCAGTCAGTGATTGGCGAGATCGCCGTGATTGAGCATCAATATGCGCTGGCTTCGCTGCGCTAGTTGTACCCTAATCTTCGTTTGACGCCTGGGCTTTGGATGCTAGGGCGTCGAAGGCCGTGAATTCATAAGCAATGCAGCGGTCCATCATGGTGCGCCACACCGGATCCGCTATGGACATGGATAAACCATGCTGCTCTGCGCTGACGGCAACTTTGGCGATCACATCGGCAATGCGCGCTTCGTCACGCACCAGCCCGCGATGGCCTTTAATGCGGGCGGCTGCATCCATGAAGCCTTGCCGTTCTGCGATCAGCGCCACCAGAATTCGGTCTAGGCGATCAATCTCATGGCGCACATCGGCCATGGTTTGGCAGCTGGCAGCCGTGTTGCGGCTTTCAAGGTTACGATCAGTCATGCGCGCGCAGATAGACTAGACTGCGTGCCGACGCAAAGCCTCATTCATTAAATCACCCAATCATCGCCAGTTGCTTCGGACTTGATCCAGTCAAGGAAGGCTTTGAGGGCAGGGGTCATCGTCCGGCCCTTGGGGCGCACTAGCCAATAGGCGAAGCCGACTTTATCTCCCTCGCCCGAGAAAGGCGCAACCAGACGGCCAGATTGCAGGTCTGCTGCAGCGATCGCGCGCTTGGCCAATGCGACACCGCGGCCAGAAGCAGCGGCATCAATCACCATGGCGGATTGATTGAATCGTAGGCCCTGATTGCCATCGGCGCGTTGCACGCCGCGCGCGGTCAACCACATCGACCAATCAGGGCAGGATGGATCATTATCGGGGCTGACATCGTGGAGAAGCGTATGGCCTGCCAGGTCTTGCGGGGTACGCAAGGGCTTGCCCCCTTCCAGCAAGGCAGGGCTACACACAGGTAGCACCTCTTCGCCCATCAGCATTTCTGATGTCACGCCTTCATAAAAGCCAGGACCATAGCGTACCGCCAGATCAACATCTGCATAGGCAAAGTCTACCAAATTCATGTCGGCGGCGACCCAGACCTGAACATCAGGGTTCGCAGCTTGAAACCGATCGATGCGCGGCACAAGCCACTTAGAAGCAAATGACGGGGCCGCGGAAACCGAAACCCGCTCCCGTCTCAAGGGTAGACGCATTTGGCGTACGGCATCATCAATCCGCTCAAAGGCTTCGCGCAACAAAGGCATGGAGGCGCGCGCGGAATCGGTTAGCTCCACCGCCCGACCTAAGCGGCGGAATAGGGGTTGGCCGACAAAGTCCTCTAAGATTTTTACTTGTTGGCTGATGGCCCCCGGCGTGACGTCGAGATCCTCCGCCGCTTTGGTGAATGACAGACGCCGCGCGGCGGCTTCAAAAGCGCGAAGCGCGTTCAAGGGGGGGTAGGCAGTACTCATAGAGAAAGTCTAATGACAGAAAGCAGACAATACAACGATCAGAAAATCTATTTTTACTCGTGAGCGCTGTCGCGAGACTCTAAATGGGGCTCTGCCAAGGGCTCGACACGTGGCCCCCAACCCGTTTATGCCAGCGGTCATGACTGCCTTGATCGAACCTTTCCGCGCCATTTCTATCAGCCGCGTAGCCCATGCGATGAAAGCGCGGGGCGAAAAGGTGATCCATATGGAATTCGGGCAACCCTCAACCGGGGCACCCTCTAAAGCGATCGCCGCTGCCCATCAGGTGCTGGACACAGATGGCATGGGTTATTGGGAAAGCAGCCCGCTGAAAGAAGCCTTAGCGGGTCGCTATCAAGACCTTTATGGCGTAACGCTCGACCCAGAGCGGATCGTATTGACGTGTGGGGCTTCCCCTGCGCTTGTCATGGCGCTGAGCTCAGCTTTTGGTCCAGGAGATCAAATCGCCTTTGCTAGTCCCGGTTATGTGGCTTATCGCAATACGGTAAAGGCCTTGCATTTAGAGCCGCTGGAGATTGTATGCGGTGAGGCGACGCGATTTCAGATCTCCGCCGCCCAGATCGAAGCCTTGGAGCGCGCACCCAAAGGGCTGATCTTGGCAAGCCCCGCTAATCCAACTGGCACCATCATTCCAGCTCAGGAGCTTAAGGCGATTGCTGACGTGTGCGCCCGACGGAACATCCGCATCATTTCAGACGAAATCTATCATGGTCTGAGTTATGTTGGTCGCACCCATTCCATGCTGGAATTTGCCCCTAATGCCTTGGTGGTCAATTCATTCTCAAAGTATTTTTCGATGGCGGGTTGGCGCCTTGGCTGGCTGGTAGCTTCTGATGATTTGGTCGATGCGGCACGGGCCCGCATGGGCAACTTGTTTCTGACAGCCCCATCACTGGCCCAACATGCTGGCCTTGCGGCCATGGACTGCATCGATGAACTGGAAGCCAATGTTGCGACCTATCGCGCAAACCGCGAGATCGTACTGCGGGCTTTGCCCGCCATGGGTGTCACACGCATCGCCCCGCCTGATGGGGCCTTCTACATCTATGCCGATGTCAGCCACTTGACCCAAGACAGCATGGATTTCGCCCATCGGATGCTGGCCGACACGGGCGTCGCCATCGCTCCGGGCGTCGACTTCGACCCCGTGGCGGGCCACACGCATCTGAGGTTCAGCTTTGCGGTTTCAACGCCGCAAATCGAAGATGCGATGGCCCGATTAACGCCGTGGTTCAGTAGTAGAAGCGTTCTTCGCTAATCTTACCGCTCTCCACGGTGTAGAGCGCAATCTCATCCATCGCGACCCGCTCACCACTTTCTTTATTGGTGATATCCATGACAAAGCGCACGGCGAATTGATTGCCATTCACATACGGGCCATGGGTTTCGACACTGTGAACCTCGTGGGCACCATACCACCATTCACCCTTCGCAATGAGCGCAGGCACGCCTTCAGCTACGCTATTTGGGCCTTCCATGTTCTCGATGCTACGTACGTTTTCGGCCCAGAATTTAGTACCGGCTTCATCCATCTGGCCTGCCTTGCAAAGGGCGGTGAAGGCTTCTGCAACTTCTTGTGTTGTCATGTGACTTGCTCCTGATCTATTGCTGGAAATAGAACATAACATGAACATATTTGTTTGCATTTGACAAGCCCATCCATGCTCTGTGTTCATTGGACAGAGCCTAGCTTGCTTCTTATGAGATTTAGAGCGCGACTTTGATCCAATTTGAACAAAGTGCCATGGAGGATGCGCTATTTCGGCCCATTCTAGTCGCTTGGTGCCGCCGTTGCCCTCTGACGGCTACTGTCCGCTAATGGCGTCCGAAATCGCCGCCTTGGCAGCACAAGAAACAAGACCATTGCGGGTTTTGGGGTCGAGAGAGGTAGCCGTTTGAACTGCGGACTGGATCGATCCGTCGATCGACGTCTTCACGATCGCCGTCACTGCATCAATATGCTCGGCCTTTAACTTCGCCCCGAGCTCAGTTTGCAAGCAGCCACAAAAGCTTTCAGACTGCCCCGCCAATTGGCAGACGAGTTTGGTATCGAGTACTTCGCCCACGGCTTTGGCAGCATCTCCAGCGACACTAACAGCGGAGCTTTTGAGCTCTTTCATCGTCTCGGCGGTTTCATTGGGGGCTTGACCGCACGCACTTAAAGTGAGGGAGACGGTGAGGAGCATGGAGACGAGGGCATATTTCATGCTCCATCTTTTGACCTGATCCGCCATCACACGAAACCCACATTGCTGTGACTAATCCAGCAATGTCGCCCCGAGGGGCTTGCGCTAACTCATTCAGTGAGGCGCAGGGATTCTTCCAAGGTTTTCGCCAATTGCCGAAAGGCAGCGCGCACTTCATCTGGATTGTCAGCGTGGAAGTAATAACCGGCCGATGCACAGGCCTTGAGGGCGGGGGTGATTTGGTCGTACACCGGCATAACCCACTTGTTAAACGCCCCATCGCCATCTAGGCGAACATATTTCAATTGCACCACACCGACACGGAAGCCACGCGATTTGAGCTCTTGGCATGGGGTGCTGCCAATTGGGCCCGGGGCAATGCGATCCCAGTCAAACTGCATACCGTCGGTCACGATCACGACGAACTTTTCGGGCTTTGCTTGAGAGCCGTCGCCTGCGCCGCTGGCCAACGTCTTGCGTCCAGTATCAATGGATGGCGTCAGACGGGAGGGGGCATGGCTGGGACGCAGTTGGAACGTGCCCACAAAGTCACGCGCAGTCTGCATATCCGAAGTAAGTTCAAGTTGTCGTTCCCAATCCGAAGCCATTCGCGCTACGCCATAGCGGGCACGTAAGCCGCGCGGGTAGGCATCGTGCAGTTCATCAATCAGGATCTGCACGCTTTCCTTCATAATGTCATGGCGCAGCTTCACGCCATTGGCGTGGGCGCGCTGCTCTGACGTTGAATAAAGGTGGCTTTCCTTCAGCTTAGTCGGCATGTGGCAAGCGAAAGCGCAGTTTTTGTGTTCGGGGTCGTCCTTCGACAAGTCTCGCAGCTTGTCGCGCCCTGCTTCATCGGCGGCCACACCCATTGAGGCAGAGCCGTCGAGCCACAAATCAATATCGACATATCGGTAATCGGCCTTGCGTGCCCTCGCGGCACCAGAGATTTGCGTATAAGATCCGCCCACGAGGCCTTGTGCAATGGTTGCTTGATTGGCTGTGTAGGAGATTATTGCGCTGCGAACGCGCCCTGTTTCTGTGCCCACAGTAAAATTGGTGATGGCATCACGCTCGCTCGCGTTCAAATTGGCCATAAACGTTTCTTCGGCCACCTCCGCCATTTTATCGTCAGCAGTCGTTGGTGCAATTGCCGCCAAAGCGGCAGTATCGGCGGCGGATTGATACTTTGATTTACCGTTGGAAATCATAGCCAGTTGCATAGAGCCAACGCCCACAAGCAAGAGTACTGTAGCCGATAGTGCAAATGTGAGTGCAAGGGACCCGCGTTCGCTGTTTAGCTGCGCGCCCCGCTTCACCAGTTCTTGCCAATATTGCCCGACACGACGCATAATTTTAACTCATTCACACAGGACGAGGCGTGAATTAGGCCTGTTTTCTGAATATTTTGGCAAGGTAGATGGTTAATCACGTGCTAATGTAATCGCTAAATTTAAATTACTTCCAAGTATTCAAATAATAAATCGAATTAAATGTCCAGATTTAATTGCAATCATTTGGGTGAGTTCATTTTGGATTATTCTTGTTTTTCAGTTCTTTAAGCCTCAGGGGCGGGCTATCGTAAAAGGGTTACCGCGTGTTAGCTAAACTATGATTGTTACCGACTGTTGTTGTTAACTATAGCGCCAAGTAAATCAAATTCACTGCATTATCTCAAACGATCTCAGCGCTGACCAGTGTGAAAGTCCTTCGTTTTCTGAAAGACAGCCCACATGCAGGACTTTTATTCGTTCATTCAAAACCGCCTGACCTTACAACCTTGGAAACCAGCCTTGGGTGCGGGCCTTGCCATCGCTTTGCTGGCAAGTTTGAAGCAAATCGGCCTGTTTCCCTATCTTATTGCGCCATTAGGGGCATCTGCAACTTTGGTTTGGATGGTGCCCAATAGCCCGCTGGCGCGCGCACGCGCAGTTATTGGCGGCAGCTTGGTGTCCGCAGCGATTGGGCTGTGTGTCCTTGCCATACTAAGCCCAAGCCCTTGGGCCATTGGCCTAGCAGTCGCGCTAGCCATTTTTGCAATGGTCCTCCTTGATGTGCTCCATGCGCCAGCAGGGGCGTTGCCCTTGGTGATTGGGATCAGCCACCCGGACCCTTTTCCTTTTTTGGCAACTTTAGCCGCGTCAACTTGTATCTTGGTGGGATTGGGCCGACTTTATCGGTGGCTGGCAGAACCAAAGTCTGGGTTGAAACGAGACCTTTGATACCAACGCGACGGAATTTAAGGACGTCTTCGTTTTAAGAAGTATGACAAAGATGCTTCTTTCTCGCCGTACTGCCCTTATCGGTCTTTCCGCCGTGGCGGTGGCCCCTGCTTTCGCCCAAGCACGCTTTGAGGCGGCAAAGGCCTATTCTACTGCCCGGCGCGGAATCTCGTTCCTCGTGATGCAACGCGGGCAAGTCCTCTTTGAAGATTATCAAGGCCGAGGGCTGCGCTTTAAGGGCTGGGAGCTTGCCAGCGGCACCAAGAGCTTTTCCGGCGTCATGGCCGCTGCCTTGGTCCAAGATGGCCTGTTGAAGCTGGATGAATATTGCGCCGAAACGCTGCCCGAATTTTGGTCGGATCGCTATCGGTCTGCGATCCGCGTGAACGACTTGCTGCATCTCGTCAGCGGCATTGATGGGAAAGGTGGACGCAGTTTTGGTGATGTTCCAACCTATGCCGAAGCTTTAGCCGCGCCCTCTATTATGGCGACGGGCAGCCAATTCTCGTATGGCCC
>JBEIEG010000110.1:0-8326 GCA_040383035.1 Hyphomonadaceae bacterium
CAATGTTGTCGCGATCCTTTTTAGCAAAAAGGTAGGAATAAACCCAAAATGCGCCGCCCTTTGCCAAAAGGATTGACCGATACCGATTGCCCGCCAACCGTTTCTTGAACACCCCCCCGCCCAAGTCGTCGGCTTGGCCCATCCTTGCTTGCTCAATAGCTTTCCAAAGCTCGTCATCGTCAATCCGCGCTTTTTTCGCTGCTTTGGCGAACCATACGGTTTTGAAAGCGCGGGAGATTGGGATTTCCACCATGATTAAAGGATAGCACTAGGTGCGGGAATTTTCAAGGGGTGCAAGTTGATCTTCAGAGAGCCACAATCAACAATCAATTCCTAGGTCACAGTTGATTTCATAAGCCATTCGACTTCATGACGGGCACGACTGACGATGTCTGCATAGGAAGCGACCCTAAGGTTGGGCGGGTCGTTAACTGCGTTTGTGGCCAGGCCCTGCCATTCGGCAATCGGCCAAGTTCTGCCGACACTCGGACAGTCTCCAATGCGCCAATTGTCCCCATTCAATAGCCAGTGAGCGATGCCTGAAACCAGACGTGCGTTCGAACGAGTAATCACTTAATGGAAAAGCAGAAATGTCATCGGCATGTCCCCGCTATGGGCTGGCGGGGCAAGGGTCGGCCTGCGGCAGTGCCGGTGGGTGCGCCGTTCTCGATTGCAACCTGCCCGTTGACCACCACCGTCCGCATCCCCGTCGCTAGCAAAAACGGATTGGCATAGTCGGCGCGCGGCGCGAAGGTTTTCGGGTCGAAGGCGATCACGTCAGCGAACGCCCCGACCTTCAGTTGCCCACGCCCTTCAAGGCCGAACATCGCCGCCGTTGCCGCCGTTGACTGATCGATGAAGGCTTGAAGACTTATAATCTTCTCGTCCTTCACATAAGTCGCATATTTGCGCGCGAATGAGCCATAATAGCGCGGATGTCCCAACGTCGCATCTGAGCTGGTCACGACCCACGGTCGCAGCATGAACGCGGCAATGTCATTCTCGCTCTGGTTGAACGAGGCGACACGCGCTTCGCGCTGCTTGAGGATCGCGATCGTGGCGACGACCGGATCTACACCTTGTTCCTTCGCAACGGCTTCCAAGGTCTTGCCTTGCGCGTCAGCAGAGCCTGAGGTGATGAGCAGCGTTGCCGCGCCGCCACGGCGGCGCAGATTTTCAGCGATCTCTGGACGCATCCTCTCCAACATCGGGGCATCGCCAAACCGCTTGAGCATTGCCTCGCGCCCGCCATCCTGCGCCCAGCGGGGGATCAGTGCCGCTGAAAGCGAGGTGTGCGAGGCTGACCATGCATATTGGTCGGCGTGAACCACCTGCCCTGCGCGCTGCGCCGCCTCGATCATGGCAATGATCGCTGGTGCCTGCCCGTGGACATCGACACCAAGCGCCTTGATATGCGCGATATGGACCGGGATGCGTGCCTCGCGGCCGATCGTCAGCGCCTCTTCAATCGCGCCATGAAATCCGATAGTGTAGCTCGACTCGTCGCGGAGATGGGTGTCGTAGATGCCGCCCTTCGCTGCTGCTGCCGCCAGCGCGACCACCTCGTCGCTCTTGGCAAAGCTTTGCGGTGCATAGAACAGCCCGGTCGAAAGCCCCAATGCGCCTTGGCACATCGCGTCCGAGACGAGGCCAGCCATCTGCATCAGTTCAGTCGCTGTAGGCGCGCGATCCGTTTCACCGATCACCCGCATACGAACGTCACCAAAGCCGATATAAGTAGCGAAATTGATACCGAAATCGCGCTCCAAACTCGCAGAAGGTGACTCGCCGCCGGTTTTTGCGGCAACAGTGTGCCCTAAGGTGCGAGCGATATCAGGGTCACCATGCCCGTCGACGCCGATGAATGCCGTCGTGACGCCTTGCATCAGGAACGGCAACACCAACCGTGTCGCAGGGTCGCTCGACGCCAGTGCCTGGTCGGCATGGGTATGAGGGTCAATGAACCCCGGCGCGACGATCATGCCGGTTGCGTCGATCACCTTCTTCGCACCAGCTGGAGCCGTTTGACCAACATAGACGATGCGGTCGCCGCGGATCGCCACGTCGCCACGAAACGGCACCGCGTTGCCGGGGTAGATGGTACCTCCGCGGATCACGATGTCTGCCGCCGGCTCCTGCGCCGCGGCCGCCACCAGCGCCACGCCCGCCGTCATTGCCAGCGCGATGCTAGCCACGCCCATCTTGAACTTCGGACCCGTTATCACGTGACGACTCCTCTTTGTTTTCGCCGATGACGAGCGAGGTTGTTGATTGTCGTTGAGAAGCAACGAGTCCGGTAGTTTTGTCCGCCCTTGCGGCCGCTGGGTCAAGTAGCTGGTTCTTCCTTTCTGCTTCTCGAAGCGGCGTTCGGATGGTTGCTATTCAAGCATTGGCGTCAATGTTGTCAGAAGTATCCTGCTTGGCAGGCCTTTTGAGAACGGCTACTAACTAGCCCGGTTCGCCTGAAACCGAACAGTCCGCTCGCGGCCAACTATTGCCGAAATCGGACTTCTGGAGCGTCCGCTTCATTCAAGAAGATGGAAGGGCTCTACCCTCCCCCCATCTCCTTCAAAACCCAGTCAGCCGCAGCCTGGGCTTTGCTCGCGGCAGTCAGGAAAGACGATGGATTATCGCCAAGGGCTTTGAGCCATCCATCAATATAGGCCGCATGATCTTCAAGGTGATCAGCGGGCAGGCCGATGTGGGCACCTATGAAGGCGCTAGCAAGTTCTGCAACGAGCTCTTCCAGCGCATAGCCTGCATCGCCAAAACGGGTTTGGCCGAAATCGCGATTAAGGCGGGTTTCATGACGGGAAGCATGGGCGGCCTCATGAGCAAGGGTTGCCCAATATTGGCTGCCATCACGAAAGGCCTCGCGAAGGGGCATTTGGATATAGTCAGCGGCCTTGGAGTAGAAGGCCCGATTGCCACCATGGCGAAGGGTGACGGGGATGCGGGCAAAGAGAGCTGCCCAACGGGTCTCAGCCTCGCTGATTGTGATTGGCGTGCGTGGAACAGGCAGTGTTTCAGGAGGAGCATAGAAGGCTTCCGGCAGACCTTCGATTTGCTCGGCATTGAAGACGGTATAGCCGCGCAAGATGCGCCGGGTTTCGCCAGCTTCTTCGCGAACAGTACCTGTGGCTCCGGGAACAAGAGATGGCTTACCAGCGCCTTCTGACTTGTCGCCCACTTCCGTATAATAGACGACAAAGGATCCACGCTCGCCTTTACGGACGCAAGCCTTCATGGCCAGGGCCTGCTTGAAGGTGAACCAATGGCGTGACCTGAAGCTGCTTTCCAAAGCGGCAGCCCAAAGGGCGATGATATTCATCCCGCGATAAGGCGTCCCGCAGGAACGCAGAGGCAAAACCAAAGCGTCAGGCGGGGCGATATCATCCCATGGCTTGATCCAGGGGCGAACACCGCGTTCGAGAAGAGAGCTAATTTGAGCGGTGACCCGCTCATGGGGTGTCAGACGGACTTCATCGGATCCTGACGAATAACGAAAATTACGAGATGCAACAATTGAAAGAGACATGGCGGAGACCTCCGCCGATAGGATCTTGCGTTACGCGATGCTCATTATGAGCTCGCGCCGCCCCCATCGGCTAAGATCAACAAACCGCACCCCTGAAAGCCTGCCCGCACCCCGGTAGTCTCGGCTTGTCCGGACCGGGGCGGAAGCGGAGCGCCCGACCAAACGGTTGCGGGCGGGCTGGCAGGGGTGCAGGGATTTTGGGCCGATGGGGGCCGCGTGCCAAATGGGCTTTCGGTGATGTGAGGGCCTGGAGTATCTTCAGGTCGCACATAAAGATTGGATCAACGTCGTGTTGACCCTGGAGTGGGGACTTATCGGCGAAGACTAGTAAAGCGAATTTTGTGCAGCCCTATTCAGGCGACATCCATGTTGCCCTTCGTCGGGCAAACCCGCCAATTTAATCAAAATCGCAATCAGCCCAAATCCCTGCGCCCGCTCATGAAGCACGCACCCTCGCGGAGCGGGTTCGTTCCTGGTGAAGGTTTTCCGACGCCCTAGATCGCGTCTCGTTTTCTTGAAAACGAGGTTGCGATCTAAATTTATGATTTAGGGCCAGTTTTACACCATTTTTCGATTCCGAAAAATGGTGAACGGCCCTAGAGCGTCGGAAAGCAGACTTGGATGAAAACAACAGGGCTCTCGCACTAAACGAGGAACCCCAAGGGCTCAGGTCATCTGATCCAAATGGATCAAAATTCGCTCTAGTTTCCGAAACTCAACTCGAACGAGATCCCGACAATCTGCTCACCATCGGCACTCGGGAATTGTGAGTATACCCCTGCCGCGCCCAGGACGGGCTGACCGATAATGCTGTTGACGAACTTCTCATCGCCCAGGTTTTTCCCGAACAGCGCGATCCGCCATTTGCCGTCAGCTGAAGCAACGCCCAATTGCGCACCCAGCAAGCCATAGGCTTCCTGGACTGCATTAGGATCGCCAGCGGCGCTGAAAGTCACGTCGTCGCGCCAGAAATAATTGATCTGGGCAAAGCCTTTCAGCCCTGTACTCAAATTGCGTTCGTAATTGGCCGAGACGTTCCAAGTGAGTTCGGGCGCGTTCGTGAGTTTGTTTCCGGTACCTTCTGTCACAAATGGCCCCGTTGCGCTGTTGATGCGGATGCATTGGCGCGGTGAGGTTCGAGCGGTACCAAAAGGCAATTGAGTTTGGCCAAGATAGCAGGCCACATTTTTGAAATCGGCATAAGTGGCGTCAACCCATGCGGCATTGCCAGAGAGCGTCAATCCTGTGACCGGGCGGGACACAAACTCAACTTCCGCCCCTTTGGTTTCAATCTTGCCAGCATTGGCCACCGTGAATCGCGACGGGAAGACATTTTGGTCAAAAACTTGCGCCTGAAAGTCCTTGAACTCGGTGGAGAACAGCATGGCGTTAAAAATGGTTGTCTTGTTGAACAGACGCGAACGGAAGCCAGCCTCATAACTGGTGGGGATTTCAGGGTCTGCGAACACAACCGTTGAATTGACGAGACCTTGATCATAGGCAGGACCCTTGTAACCGCGCGACACCCCAACATAAGTCAGGATCTGGTCTGTCAGATTATATTGCGCCGTCAGGCGCCATGACAAATTTGTTTCATCGCGAGACGCAGACGCCGAGCCATAGAAACGGCCCGGGATTGGCCCGATGGTGTTCGAGGCTTGCGCCTGTGTCCAGTCAACCGACAGGGTCTCGTCGGTATAGCGAGCCCCGGCAATCAGCTTCAGCTTATCAAAAAACGTATAGGCTGCTTGGCCGAAGATTGCATTGCTCTGATTGATGGTGGTTGAGCGTCGATCAGACCCAATCGTGCCTCCCGGTCCAAGATTGAGGCCAAGCGTACCCGCCTGCAAATTGCCGCCGGTATTGAGCAATTCGTAGGAAAACAGTCCCAGGGTCCATTCAAAATTCTGGTCAGCCGGCGACGTGAGACGCACTTCAAAGGAAGTTTGGTCAACTTTGCTATCCCCGGAATTACGATCCAGGATATTGATCGGCAAAATATCTGGATCATTGGCGTCGGTGGCATACCAATAACGATAACCCGCTATAGCTGTCAGTTCAGCCCAGCCCAGGTTCCAATCGACCTGGCTGGTCAACCCGCGATAGTCTTGGTTCTGAAAGAACGGGGCACCAGCAGCATTGGTCAGATTGGTTGGGCCTGGCACGATGCCGTTGGCGGCATTCAACGCACCAAATGTCGTTGTCGTAGGTGCTGACAGCGCGGTCCAGCTGCAACATAGAGAGTTTGAGTTACCCCAATCAGCGGAAAGTTGGACACGGACGTTTGCATTCACATCCGCCAAAAAGCGTACCCGCAAAGTATCGCTGTCACGATTGTTCAAATATTCGTTGCGGACCTTGTTGAAGATATAGCCGTCGCGCTCGGTTGTGCCGTAAGAGACCCGCAATGCCGCCTGTTCGCCGAGGGCAAAATTGGCAGTCAGGCTGGCCTTAATCTCGTCTTTTGTCGCATAGGAACCTTTAACATCCAGCGAAGTCTCGCCAAGCTGAGGGGCGCGGGTGATAATTGAAATGACGCCGGCTGACGCGTTTTTGCCAAACAGCATGCCTTGTGGGCCGCGCAGTACCTCAACCCGATCGACATCGAGCATGTCGGCGATGCCCATGCCATTGCGTCCCATCGGGACCCCGTCGACGACGACCCCAACGCTCTGCTCAACCCCGTCACCAAAAATCTGGGTGCCAACACCGCGCACAGACAAACCTTCCCCGCGCGTATTGGCTGAATTGCCAAAGTTCACGCTGGGCGAAATGAAGCGCAACTCTGTGGGGTTATTGATACCAAGCTTGGCAAGCTGATCGCCACTGACAGCACTGACTGCAAGCGGCACATTCTGAAGACGCTCGGAGCGACGCTGGGCCGTAACGATGACTTCTTCGATCTGGTTTGTATCGTCCTGCGCTTTAGTCGGCGCTTGTGCGAAAACAGGTGTCGATGTGGCCAACAAAGCCAAGGCGCTCACGCCGTAACAAAGGAAATTGCGCAAGAGTGTCTCTCCCCAAAAGGTGGTTTTTGCAACCACTCGATCTCTAACCCCCCTTCAATCTCACGGCACCAACAAACAGTCAAGCCTGCTTGTTAATATAGGATTCCGGGTGAAAGCCCCCGCCCAAGGTGTCGTTTCGCTATGACCGCGACGAGATTTTGAGGCTCAATTGGACCTTAAGCATGTCGACAGCGGCACGCATCTCGGCCTCTGGTGTGCCCAGAGCCGCTGACATGGCTAGCCCCCGAAATGTTGCAACCGAAAGTGTCAGAAAGCCGTTTGCGAAGGCTTCGTCCAAGATGCCGGCCTCCTTCATCAGGAGCAGCATCTGCGTTCTTGAACGATCAAGGTCCAATTGGTGAACTGGCAGAAGCTGCCCTGAAAGGTCAGCGTCCGAGCGCGTAGCCATCCAGATTTCGGTGCGTGCTACCCCGGCAGGAGACTTGAAGCATTCCCATGCCGCATCCAGCAGGCGCAATACCCGTTCAACCGGATCGCTTATCGGTGTCAGCTCCTGGCGATAATAGGCCATCTCGGCCTCATATGTTTCTTCCATACAGGCGAGGATCAAAGCCACTTTATTGGGATAATGATGCAGCATCGCGCCACGCGAGACATTGGCGATCTTTGCGACCAAAATCGTGGTAGTCGCAGCATATCCATAGCGATGGAGTGCCTCGATTGTGGCGGCAATCAATTTGGCTTTTGTCGCCGCGGACCGCTCGGGATTGGTGGAAGAACCATCTGGCTTCACCGGCAATATAACAGCATTATACTCTAAATTTTCTGGATGCTGCATAGTGCGAACTTTCAAAATCCTTGATAAATAATGACGATGCATGCGAGTTAAAGGCAGACTGCAGCCCGGTCAATCCTGGTTTCGAATTTTAAAAGCAGGATTGACTGTTTGTATAATCCTTGGGAGAAAGAATAGGAATTTAACTCAGACACTAGCGGGACGGGAGAGCGCCTTATGAAGATCAGCAAACTGAAGGCTGCTTTCTTGATGTGTCTGGCCTTGGCCATCGCGATTTTTGACCCGAAAGCGGCTATGGCTCAACAAGCCTTGAGCAAACCTCAAAAGCAACCGAATATCATCGTGATCCTGGCCGACGATTTAGGTTACGGTGACTTGGGAAGTTTTGGTGGGCGTGCGATCCGGACGCCCAATTTGGATAAAATGGCGCGCGAAGGCGGGCGTCTGACCAGTTTCTTCGCTAGCGCCAATGTCTGTACGCCGTCGCGGGCAGGATTGTTGACCGGTCGCTATGCGGCGCGCTCGGGATTAGCGGTTGGGGTTCTCTATCCCCATTCGACCTACGGCTTACCTGAAAACGAAATCACCTTGCCGGAGCTCTTGGCCGGCGTTGGCTACCGTACGGCCATGCTGGGCAAATGGCATTTGGGATCGGTAGATAGTGCCTGGCCAACTCGCCATGGCTTCCAGACGTTTTGGGGCGTTCCTTGGTCCAACGATATGAACCCGCTGCCGCTCTATCGCAATACGACGATCCTTGAGGCGCCATTGGTTCAAGAGACGTTTGCGCAAAGGCTGGTTGGGGAAGCTAAAGCGGTCATCGAGGCACCCTCTGACAAACCCTTTTTCCTTTATGTCGCCCATATTGCGCCCCATTTACCGCTACGCCCTGGCCCATCGTTTCGTGGCAAGTCCAAACAGGGTCTTTATGGTGACTTTATCGAGGAAATGGACTGGACCACGGGCGAAATCTTCAAAGCCCTCAAGGCCGCTGGAAAAGACCGCGACACACTTGTGATCTTC
>JBEIEG010000111.1:0-8129 GCA_040383035.1 Hyphomonadaceae bacterium
TATCATCCCGTCCATTCTCAATAATGGACCGTAAAACCAGACGGCCGATACGGCCAAATCCATTGATCGCGACGCGCACGCTCATACTAATCTCCGTAGTAAAACTACAAAATCAAGGCACTTTCGCCTTATTTTGCTGGATGATGGCATGTGGGGGAGGCCCATGCCAATTGTACGGTGGCTATAGCCATCATCTGCCGAATCGTCCACCCAATGCTGTCACTTGCTTGGATATGATTTGGGGTTTTGGCAGGACTCAGCTAGGAGGGATGTCATGAGCATTGGAAAGCCTCCCCCGCTGGATCAAACTCTTGTCCGTTTCGACAGTGCACTGACGCGCCTTGAAACGGCCCTAACGGCCTCCATGGCGCGTGTCACAGATGCTGCGCGCCGGACCGGGTATGAAGAGGGCCATCAAGCCGGACTTCGCGAAATCCAAGAAGCGCGCGGCTACCCTTCTACGCCCGATTTGAACCCCTTGCTACAAGAAGAGCTTGATGCAGCGAAAGCGCGCGAGATGCAGTTGCAACGGGCTGTTGAGGAAGCTCGGGCTGCCCTAAAAGAGGCCATGGGTGATATCAGAGCCGCCCTCTCACCCCTTTAATTCCATCGACGGACAAACGAAATCATGAAGATGAAGTCGGTCTCTTTAGACCATCCAGCCCTGGCCGTTCGAGGAGCTATGCATAGCGTTCAGTCGGCAGCGAGCCTCAAAGCTTGGCGATTGCCCGCTTGGACTTGGGCGCAATCACCAGATCCTGCAGTGGACCTGATGGTCGGCATGACCAGCGGCGTGCGTCTATGTTTCACCACCGATGCCGAGGTGCTTTGCCTGACAGTCCTCGAGACAGGGATACAGCTTGCCGGCACGCCGCGCCGCTCGGCAACTTTTGACCTCTATGTTGACGGTATTCAGCATGGATCGGCCGAAGCAAAGTCGGGTCATACGATTGTGGTCGATCCAAAGGGCCCGTCGTTCGCTGCGGGTAGCCCTTCAGAAATCATGTTCGATGCACTTGGAACCGGCCTAAAAGCAATCGAACTTTGGCTACCTCAATCGGCGCAGGTGGATATCCTGGGACTATCTGTGTCGAGCGACGCAAAAATCCTTCCGAGCTCTGAACCATCAGGTTTGCGCTGGGCCCATTATGGCAGCTCAATCAGTCACGGCATGGAAGCCAAGGGCCCATCGTGGACTTGGCCCGCTGTCGCCGCCCGGAAGCTGGGGTATGAGCTCATGAATGTCGGCCTCGCCGGACAATGCCATTTGGATGGCTTTGTAGCGCGCAGCCTGCGTGATGGGCCGTTTGATGCGATTAGCTTAGAGGTAGGTATCAATATTATTGGCGCAGACACGATGCGCAGACGCGTCTTTGCGAGCGCCTTGCACAGCTTCTTGGACACCATCCGAGAAGGCAAGCCAGACATGCCTTTACTCGTTGTCTCGCCTATCTTCTGCCCTTTGCTTGAGACGCACACAGGGCCGCTCGAGCGAGATGGATTGGCGAGCTATGGCACAACAGAACGGCCCCATAGCGCGGCGGACGGGGCTTTGACCTTGGTTGAGGGACGCACCATCATCGCCGATGTCGTGGCACGACGCCGAAGTGCAGGCGATGCAAACCTGTCCTATCTCGACGGCCTGACCCTCTTCGGCTCAGCTGACGAGGCAGATCTGCCAGATCATTTGCATCCCAATGCTGCAGGTCAGGAACGGATGGGCGAGCGCTTTGCGGCCCAACACTGGGCTACTACGCTGAAGACCCAGCTTTAGGTTTACGCACAGCCACCCAACGCCTATTGGGACAAGCATTTTGAGGGAGCGAAAGATTTGACCAAGATTTTGATCACGGGCGGTGCTGGTTATATCGGCAGCCATGCGGCATGGGCCTGCATTGACGCGGGCTTTGATATTGTCGTCCTAGACAATCTATCAACTGGTGTTGCCCGCAATGTGCCGGCCAGTGCAACTCTGATTGAAATGGACATCGGTGATCGGGCGGGCGTCGCGCAGGTTCTGAACAGCCATAAGGTCGACGCCATTATGCATTTTGCGGGCTCAATCGTTGTACCGGAATCTGTGGTCAACCCAGGGCTCTATTATGAGAACAACACGGCCAAAAGCTTGGGTCTTATTCAGGAAGCCGTAAAGGCGGGCGTGAAGGCCTTCATCTTTTCCTCCACAGCCGCCGTTTATGCACCAGGCAGTGCCGAGCCATTGGTCGAATCCGCTGCCAAAGCCCCCTTAAGCCCGTATGGCCAGTCTAAGCTGATGACTGAATTGATGCTGGCCGATATGTCGGCGGCACATGGGCTATCAGTTGGGGTATTGCGCTATTTCAATGTTGCAGGTGCCGACCCACAAGGCCGCACCGGACAAAGCACACCCAACGCCACCCACTTGATCAAGGTCGCGTGCCAAGTTGCGACCGGCCAGCGCCCGAGCATGGAAGTGTATGGCACCGATTATGACACGCCGGACGGCACCTGTATCCGAGATTATATTCACGTCAGCGACCTTGCAGACGCCCATGTGCTTCTAGCTCAGCACCTGTTGGCGGGCGGTGCCAATGTCTCGGCCAATTGCGGCTATGGCAAAGGGGCTTCGGTGTTGGAGGTCTTAGCTTCTTTAGAGAAGCAGTTGAACCACCCCATTGCCGCAAAGATGTCGCCGCGCCGGGCGGGCGATGCTCCCTCTTTAGTCGCTAATTCTGCTCATCTGAAATCTCTGGTCCCTTGGCAGCCCAAGTTCGAAGAACTCGATGATATTGTCGCTGCGGCCCTAGCGTGGGAGCGGCATCTTGTAGCCAGCGGCGGCTTAAGCTGACGAGATGCCACAAGTTGCCTTAATTCTCTTCCTTCAATAATCGATCGAAATAGGCGATGGTTTTGCCCAAGCCTTCGCGCAACTGCACCTTTGGTTCCCACCCAAGTTGGGCTTTTGCCTTGTCGATAACCGGGCGACGCTGCTTGGGGTCGTCCTGCGGTAGGGGGAACTCCACGATGCGGGATCGCGAGCCGGTCAATTCAATCACCAATTCTGCCAACTGACGAATGGTAAATTCACCTGGATTGCCCAGATTAATCGGACCAATGACGTCATCCCCGGTTGCCATTAGCTTCATAAAGCCCGAGACCAAATCATCAACATAGCAGAAAGAACGGGTCTGTTCGCCTGCACCATAAACCGAAATATCCTGATTTTGCAGGGCTTGGACGATGAAGTTTGAGACCACACGACCGTCATTTGGATGCATGCGCGGTCCATAAGTATTAAAAATACGCGCGACCTTAATCCGCACTTTGTGCTGGCGATGATAGTCGAAGAATAAGGTCTCAGCGCAACGCTTGCCTTCATCGTAGCACGAGCGCGGACCTATTGGGTTCACATTGCCCCAATATTCCTCTGGCTGTGGATGGACGCTGGGATCGCCATAAACCTCTGAAGTAGAAGCTTGGAAGATTTTGGCGCGGACCCGTTTTGCCAAGCCCAACATGTTGATTGCACCATGCACGCTGGTTTTGGTCGTCTGCACCGGATCATGCTGATAATGGATGGGCGAGGCCGGGCACGCGAGATTGTATATTTCATCTACTTCCACAAACAACGGGAAGCACACATCATGGCGCATCAATTCAAACCGCTTGTGGCCGATCAAATGCTCGATGTTGCGACGGGCTCCGGTGAAGAAATTGTCGACGCAGATGACTTCGGCACCACCCTCTAAAAGGCGCTCGCATAAGTGCGACCCTAAAAATCCAGCCCCGCCGGTCACCAAAACGCGCTTGTTAGCATGATACATTGTGTAGTTCCTTGATTCTCGAGATCAGATTAGGGTCTGAAAGTCTTCCTACACCAAAATAGCGCAAGCTATATCTGTGCTTTTCAGTTACGATGCGTTTGCTTCGATGATCGATAAGGGTAAGTGTGCGTAGCTTCAACATAATAGGTGCAGGATCAAGAGATTTAAACGCTCGAACAAGGTGGCGGAGACTCAAAGCACAGGCCATAGCGGCGATCATATGCCAATGACTTTCAGTCTGTTTTGAGCGTTCGGCACATGTCAACGCGTTGCCCAAACGCCCAATGTGCAACACAGTAATGCACCCCAAGATATCGCCCCTTCGACCGCATAAAAACAGGGCCTTAACAGGAGGCCTTAGAGAATAAGCGGCAAAAGCAGACCCTCGACTCATTTTGGTGGAGGCCAGTATCTGAGGGCTAGCGCGATTGCAATAGCGGTACTTCCTATCTGGGGATTTGTCCTTCCGTAGCCAAAAGGAGCTAGTTAATCCCTAACTGCCCTCTCGTTTATTGCTATAAACCCTTAAATCCTCCGGCCGCCAGGAGTCAGAAACCCGAATTTGCGCCTTAAATCCGCTACGAAAATAAGACCAATCGTTCAGTGTCCGGCAAACATCGGGGCGCAAACAAACCTCGAAATGGACAAATTCAATAGTTGATGGACAGGAGAAAACCAAGGGAAGCGCAGCGTCTCCATTTTGGGCGGGCGTCCATCTGGGAGCTCCTTGCCGTGCCCCCCTCGAGACTTTTGCAGCCAACCGCTTGAACAAGCCTCCGCGAAGTCCTGCCTGCTCCTGCGCCAAGGTTACAGGTGCCCACCCTTCAATCTCCCACAGATTCTGGCCTATCTGGCTCAGCTTATCGATACAGCCAGCGAGCGCCCCACCGCTTGGCTGTTCTGCGCTCCAGCCGATTGTACGCCTATGTGTTGCAGAACGGCGTGTGACACTGCGCTGCCAGACAGCAAGGGCATCCTCGCGAATGACAGGGTGTAAATTGATATCATGCTCGTGTGTCAACCTGTCGAAAAGCAGCCTTGCCCTGACAAGACTAGCGCAGCGTTCAAACAAGTCCCGATCGAAGGTAATGTTATCCTTCTGACCAGATCGCCAGTATATCTGGGACGTTGTCTCCAAGATTGAGACGAACGGACCAGCCTTTAGCAACCCCAATAGCAACACATAATCTTCCAACGCTTCAACGTCTGGAGATTCCATTAGCGTCTCAGTCAGCCCAGATGTGCGGGCGAGAAATGCGTTTGATGGGATATAATTTGGCCCTGCGATTAAGCGCTTGATGTTAAATGGCTCCAAATAGGCCAAGTCGCGTCTCTCATGAGTTGGCGATAGACTTGTATCGCTGGGGTCGACCTCTAAAATTCGAACCGATCCAGCAAAGGTTGCGACCGCCTGAGGGTTCTTTAAGAGTTCTCCGAGTAAGACCTCAACGTGATCAGGCGAATAGGAATCGTCATCATCAAGGATGCAGAAGAACTCTGTCTGCAGGTGCTTGAGGCCTTCCCACAAAGACAGACTTCTGTTGGGGGGCGATGGCGCATCAACAATTTCTATGTCCAGATCAGCTTTGAGGCCTCCGCAAAGATCGATAACATCCTGATTGTGATTGTGGTTGACGAGGATCACTTTGGAAATCGGCTTAGTCTGTTCCACAATAGACGCCAGAGCGCGCTTTAAATAGCTCGTGCTTCTAAACCCGCCCCTGACGATGCAAGTCACTTTTCCATCGCTTCGTGCCTTGGTGTTTGTAGGCGCATTAACTTCGACCTGTGGAAGGTCCGTGCGATCCGCTTGCCGAGTTCTGTGAATGCCTTGCTTTGCGGGCGAGACATCGAGCCCGGTTAAGACGCCGTTCAATAAGGCTTCTAGTGAAAAGCGTTGCAAGAAGCGTTCATGGCAAGCCTTTGCCATTTCGGCGGCTCGCCGCGGATTACCTCGAATGTCACTCACAATCCATGAAATCTGATCCACAAGTCCATCAAACGGCAGTTCGTGGTCAAGATAATGGGCACTGTCTCCATACGCCTCGCGCACGAACGAATGGTCATCGCAGATAAGGACATTGGATGCGGCCGCACTTTCAAACACCCGCATGTTGGGAACGCCCCATGCGAGATGTTCGGCACGATGCAAACAAAAACAAATGCCGCCTCGCGCCAAGGTCGCAATCATAGCGCGGCCGTCGAAGGCGGGCTCCCCTCGATAAGCTTGCGGGGCATGCTGCCACGCACGCGACGGACCAAATACATCAAACCAGTCTTTCGCACTCAATCTAGCAAGCATGTCGCCATGCCGAAGGCCGTCCCAATTGGTACCAACATAACTCAACCGTGCAGACTTGAAGTCGTGGAGCTCAAATTGCGTGGCGCAAGCGCTCGGATAAAGGATATCGCCCGTACTCGCTCGTCCTAGGCCATAGCAAATTTGTTTGAAAAACTGTTGGATTGATTGCGCGCCGTACGAAAAGCCATCGTATGACAGTATATTTTTCATCAATTGCGGCTCATCAACGAAAAAGGTGGGCGGGTTCCACAGGCAGCCTATGGTGAAGCTATCCGTCACCTTCGCAAAATCCATATGGGTAGCCAGTACCAAGTCAGGCCGTTCATTTTCAATTTGATGACTGGTCTCACATTGGGCGACCTGGTGCCCAAGCCTTTCAAGCGCGGACCTCATGCGACACGCCAATTCCCTTTCGGCATTGGCGCGATTTAAATGATGTTGAATGACAAGCTTCATCTTGCGACTATGCGGGTTCGACCCCGACTCCACAACCCTCGCCAATGAAGTCGTTAAGGTGCGCTCAAGCGTGCAAGGCCTTGGCCGAGCTGCTCTACATAGGAGGCGTAGGCCTGCTCTAAGCCAGAACGCAAATCATAATGAGGCTTCCACCCCATTGCAAATAAGCGACTAGAATCCATCAGTTTTCGGGGCGTGCCCTCTAACTTCCCTGGCTCTGTGGCGATGGAACCCCGGAAGCCGACAACCTCAGCAATAAGCTTTGCCAGCTCATAGATCGTGATATCCGTCCCGGACCCTACGTTCACATGCTGGAGGCCAGAATAATGCTGCAGGAGGTACACGCAAGCATCGGCCATATCGTCTACATGCAAGAATTCGCGAAACACTTTGCCTTCGCCCCAAATCGGCATCGAGGTCGCATTTGCTATCTTTGCTTCATGCGCTTTGCGAATAAGTGCTGGAATGACATGACTGTTCTGTAAGTCGTAATTATCACCTGGGCCATAGAGATTGGTCGGCATAACCGAAATATAGTCGACACCATACTGCTTGCGATAGGCTTCGCACATCTTTAGGCCCGCGATCTTTGCGATCGCATACCACTGATTTGTTGGCTCTAAGGCCCCAGTTAGCAAAGAATCTTCGGAAATTGGCTGTTCAGCAAATTTCGGATAGATGCAAGAGGAGCCCAAAAAAACCAGTTTTTGAACATTGGCTTCATAGGCTGCCTGAATAACAGCCACCTCAATCGCAAGGTTCTCGTACAAGAAGTCTGCAGGGTAAGTATCATTCGCCAGAATGCCGCCTACCTTGGCTGCAGCGAGGATAACAACGTCTGGAGTATGGGCACGCATCCAAGCCCGGACATCAGCTTGTGACCTAAGATCCAGTTCATCTCGGCTCGCTGTCAATATGGTGCAGGCCACCCCAGAAAGTCTGCGCACGACGGCAGCGCCGACCATGCCGCGGTGCCCCGCAACAAATATTTTCTTCCCGGTCAGATCAAACGGATCGTCCAGCATGGTTAATCTCACCCATTAATATCCAAACGGTCGGTTTCACTGGCAACCGTCTTTAGATCTGCAGCAACCATTTCCTTCACAAGGTCAAGGAAAGAAGTGGTATGAACCCATCCAAGTTTCTCTTTTGCCTTGGCTGGATTTCCCAACAATAGATCGACTTCTGTAGGCCGGAAATAGCGCGGGTCGACACGGACCAATGTTTGCCCTGACTTTCTGTCAATCCCGACCTCGTTGACACCCTCACCATGCCATTCAATGATCCGGCCAATCTCAGCAAAGGCCAATTCAACAAATTCGCGAACAGAGTGTGTCTCGCCCGTAGCCAAGACATAATCATCGCCTTCGGGTTGCTGCAGGATACGGTACATCCCTTCAACATAGTCGCGCGCGTGACCCCAATCGCGCTTTGCGTCCATATTGCCGAGATACAAGGTCTTCTGGCGGCCCAGTTCGATAGCTGCGACTGCCCGCGTAATTTTCCGCGTGACGAAAGTTTCCCCGCGCAAGGGGCTCTCGTGGTTAAACAAAATCCCGTTTGAGGCA
>JBEIEG010000112.1:0-8105 GCA_040383035.1 Hyphomonadaceae bacterium
AAGCTCCTCCCACGCCTTGGATCAGCGCCGCATGCATGGTGTGCACTTGTCGGCTGCTGGCTTTTCTAATCTGACGCAAGACCACCTCGATTATCACGGCACCATGGCCGAATATCGCCAAGCTAAGCTGCGCTTGTTCAATGATTTATTGAGCGCCGGTCAGCCAGCGATTGTGAACGCCGACGCCGCCGAGGCCTTAGCCTTTGAAGAAGCGGCCAAAGCCAAATCACTGGACTTGAAACTAGTGGGCTGGCGTGGCGACTTTTTGAAGATTGAAGAACTCTGGCCCAAGCCTGCAAGCCAGCGGGTTGATCTGCGTTTCGCCAACAAGACCTACCCCGTTGAAATCCCTCTAATCGGAGAGTTTCAAGCCCTCAATGCGGTCATGGCTGCTGGCTTTGCTTTGTCCCTGGGCGAAGAGCCCAGCAAGGTGTTTGAAGGCTTGGCTGGCCTGAAAACGGTCAAAGGTCGGATGGAACATATTGGTAGCACAGAGGATGGTGCCCATGTGTTTGTCGACTATGCCCATACGCCAGACGGCTTGGATGTCCTCTTGCGTGCTGCCCGCCCGCATGCGCCCGGTCGTGTGGTTCTGGTATTTGGCTGCGGTGGCGACCGGGATAAGGGCAAGCGGCCCTTGATGGGTGGTTTAGCGGCGAAGTTTGGCGATGTCGTCATCGTGACAGATGATAACCCCCGCACCGAAGACGCCGCCCAGATCCGTAAAGACGTCATGGTGGGTTGCCCGGATGCGCTAGAAATTGGCGATCGCGGTGAGGCGATTGCCCATGCTGTTGGCTTGTTGAAAAAGGGCGATTGTCTGTTGATTGCAGGCAAAGGCCATGAGACCGGCCAATTGGTGCAGGGACAAATTCTGCCATTCTCTGACCAAGAAGCTGCCGCATCCGCGCTTCTGGCGCGGGGAGGTACGCTTGACTGATCCTCTTTGGACCTCGATGGCTGCAGCTTTCGCCGTTTCGGGCAAAGCGCAGGGCCAGTGGGCCATTAACGGCATTTCGATTGATAGTCGTGCGGTGGAGCCCGGGGACTTGTTTGTTGCGCTCAAAGCCGAGCGCGATGGCCACAGCTTTGTACGAAATGCGTTAGCTGCGGGTGCTGGCGCTGCCATGGTTGTCGACCCCTCTTGCGCAGATGCAGGCGCGCCGCTCTTGGTGGTGCCCGACACATTGCTAGCGCTTGAAAGCCTCGGCACGCAGGCGCGTCGTCGCAACGTGATTGCGACTCGTGTGGCCATCACAGGCTCGGTTGGTAAAACCACAGTCAAGGAAATGACGGCGACAGCTTTAGCCGCCACAGCCAAAACCCACCGCTCGGTCAAATCCTATAATAACCACTGGGGCGTGCCGCTGACCTTGGCCCGCATGCCGGGCGACGCTCGTTTTGGTGTGTTTGAGATCGGGATGAATCACGGTGGTGAAATCTCACGCCTATCGCCGCAAGTCAGGCCCCATATTGCCGCCATCACCAGGTCGCGCCGGTCCATATTGAACATTTCGCCGATGAGACCGGCATTGCTGATGCTAAGGCAGAAATCTTCTTAGGCCTTGATGCGGGCGGCACAGCCCTCATCCCCGGTGACAATCGCCACGCTGCGCGCTTGGCAGCTCGCGCCCGCGACCGCGATGGTATCTCTATTGTGACGTTTGGGATGCAACCAAGCTTTGACTCCCACGTAGTCGCGATTGACGAAATGGCAAAAGGCCGTCGCGTGACAGCCGACATCATGGGTCAAGAGCTTACTTGGGTAATCCAAGAGCCCGGGGCTCATTGGGTTCATAACGGCCTGTGCGCGCTGACCTTGGCGGTTTTGGCCGGGGGTGATGGGCAAGCTGCAGCGGCCGCACTTTCGCAATTTGGTGCCATTGATGGTCGAGGTGTGTCGCGACCGATTTCGCTGGCGTCAGGTGGCTTCTTTGTTTTGGTGGATGAGGCTTATAACGCCAACCCCGCTTCGATGGCCGAAGCCATATCTACATTGAACGAGCGCGCTGGCCTACGCCGCATTGCCGCTTTGGGTGACATGCTGGAATTGGGTGTACAGGAAAACGCCTATCATGCTGGTGTGGCAGACGATGTCATCCGGGCCAATATTGACCTTGTCTTCTGCGCCGGGCCCCGCATGAAACATTTGTGGGATGCTTTGCCCCCAGCCCAACGCGGGGCTTATGCAACCACTGCCGCTGAGCTTGCTCCCATACTCGCCCAAGCGGTGCAAGCAGGTGACGTTGTCATGGTCAAAGGGTCAAATGGATCCAAGATGGCCGAAGTTGTGCGTGCGTTGCAAGCACTTGAAGCCCCCGCTGGAGAGAGCTGATGCTGTACGAATTGCTGCACACCCACTTTAACATCTTCACCTATTTGACCTTCCGAACGGCAGGTGCGGTGGTCACGGCTGCCTTGATCATGTTTGTCTTCGGCAAGCCAATGATTGGCTGGCTTCGGGTGAAGCAGGGCAAGGGTCAGCCGATCCGGACCGACGGCCCAGAAACCCATTTCAAAAAGGCCGGCACACCCACCATGGGCGGGGCAATGATCTTGTTGTCCATCTTTGTTGGCGCGCTTTTGTGGGCAGACTTAAAGAACCCCTATGTCTGGATCGTCTTAGGTGTGACGGCGGGCTATGGTTTCATTGGCTTTCTCGATGATTACGCCAAAGTCGCCAAGCAGAAGACCGATGGTGTCTCCTCGCTTTTCCGACTGGCAGGCGAATTTGTGGTGGCTTTCATCGCCGTCTATTTCATCGCCCAGCTACAAAATGCCGGGGACAACGCACCGCCGGGCTTTGGGACGTCGATTGCGTTTCCGTTCTTCAAAGACCTTTTGCTCAATTTAGGCTGGTTCACGCTGGTTTTCGGCATGATTGTTGTCGTCGGCTTCGGCAATGCTGTGAACATGACGGACGGCTTGGACGGCTTGGCCATCATGCCGGTGATGATTGCATCGGCTACCTTTGGCTTGATCGTATACCTCGTCGGCAATTTCGTTTTCGCCAATTATCTCCAGCTCCATTTTGTACAAGGCGTGGGCGAGATCGCCATTATTCTGGGCGCGGTCTTGGGTGCTGGCCTCGGCTTCCTCTGGTGGAATGCGCCGCCTGCGCAAATCTTCATGGGCGATACGGGTTCGCTGGCTCTGGGCGGTCTTCTTGGCATCACGGCTGTAGCAACCAAGCATGAGTTTGTGCTGGCCATTGTAGGCGGGCTTTTTGTGTTGGAATTGGTTTCCGTGATCGTACAGGTCACCAGCTTTAAGCTTACCGGCAAGCGGGTGTTTCGAATGGCCCCGATCCACCATCACTTTGAGAAGCTGGGTTGGAGTGAGCCCACCGTGGTGATCCGCTTTTGGATTATCGCCACTGTTTTGGCCTTGATCGGTCTGACCACTTTGAAGCTGCGTTAGAACGTAAGGACCGAAGCCCATGTTCCCTGTCACCACGTTCAAAGGCCAAAAAGTTGCCGTCTTCGGCTTGGCGCGCACGGGGATTGCAGCAGCTTTGGCGCTGAAAGCAGGCGGTGCGCAGGTTCTGGCGTGGGACGACGGCGAGGCCGGCCGGGCAGCGGCAATCGCCCATGGCCTGACACCTTTTGACCTGTCAGAGACCACGTTTGAAGATTTGGCGGCCTTGGTGATGAGTCCCGGCGTGCCAATCTATGGCCCAAAGCAGCATTGGACGGTTACCAAGGCTCATGGGGCAAATGTGCCCTTGATTGGCGACGTTGAGCTCTTTGCCCGTGAACTCAATGCAATTCCTGAAGCTCAACGTCCTGCCGTGGTCGCCATAACCGGCACCAATGGCAAATCTACCACCACGGCTCTCATTGCTCATATATTGTCATCCAATGGCAGGGATGTGCGCATGGGGGGCAATATTGGAACAGGCGTGCTCGCCCTCGATCCACCCCGTCCTGACGCCATCTATGTGCTGGAGCTTTCCTCCTACCAGCTTGATCTCGTCGAAAGCTTACGAGCCAAAGCCGCGATCCACCTTAATCTGACGCCAGACCATCTGGAACGCCACGGCACGATGGAGCGCTATGCAGCTGCCAAGCGGCGTATCTTTAACAATCAAACCGCGACCGATTGGGCGATTGTTGGCGTGGATGATGATTGGGGCATGGCGCTGTGCACGCGCATGAATGCTGGAGCGCAGCGGGTTGTGGTGCCGATTTCTGCCTGCCAAGCGCTAGGCAAAGGGGTTTGTGCGCTAGGTTCTATGTTGTGGGATAATTTGGATGGTCGCAGCCAAATGGTCGTCGACCTTGCCCATGCCCATGCGCTTCCGGGCTCTCACAATGCGCAAAATGCAGCCGCTGCCTATGCAGCTGCCCGCGCACTTGGCCTTAGCGCTCAAGCTATCACCAAAGCCTTGATTAGTTTTCCAGGCCTCGAACATCGCTTGCAGGAAATTGGCCAAGTGGGCCCAATCCGGTTTTATAATGACTCTAAGGCGACCAATGCAGATGCTGCCGCGCAAGCTTTAGCGGCTTTCCCAAAATTGCGTTGGATTGTCGGTGGGCAAGCCAAGCTGGGCGGGATCGACAGCCTTTCGCCTTTGTTTGATCATGTCACCAAAGCCTATCTGATTGGCGAGGCCAGTGAAGCTTTCGCTATGACCCTTGAGGGCCATATCCCGTTTGAGATTTGTGGCACGATCGATGTGGCTACCGCGCGGGCCTATGAAGAGGCGCAAGAGACACAAAGCGAAGAGATCATCATCCTGTCGCCGGCTTGCGCCAGTTTCGATCAATTTCCAGATTTTGAGGCACGAGGACGGCATTTTACCGCCTGCGTGAAAGGACTCATTAACCCTGATGATGGCCTATCGGCACCAGCGTTTGCTGCCGCCGAAACGGCTTAGCGCCCTTACGTCCCTTTTGGAGCTACCCCATGGCGATGTTCGCTTCTGTCAGACTGCCACGTGCTGAGTTCACCTTTATCGCTGACTGGTGGCGCACGATTGATCGCCCCATAGTGCTGATTGCGGCTGTTCTGATGACCATGGGATTGGTGTTTAGTTTTGCCTCGTCCGGGGCGGCGACAGGGCGCTTGGGCTTTAACAATGAGTACTTCTTTGTGCTGCGCCAAGCCATGTTTGTCTCCCTCGGCGCAGCCGTTGTGGTGGCTTTGTCCTTCTTGAGCCCCACGGGCGCAAGGCGGGCCGCCGCCGTTTTCTACCTTCTGGCCGTCATCTTGATGGTTTATATTCTGATGTTTGGGCATGAAGCCAAAGGGGCGCAGCGTTGGTTGCGCATTGGCGGTTTCTCGTTTCAGCCGTCAGAACTTCTCAAACCTTCGCTGATTGTGCTTGCGGCTTGGTTGTTTTCCAAGCGGATTGAGACCCCATCTTTTCCTGCCGCGCGCATTGGCATGGCACTCTATGTCCTACCGGTTGCGCTCTTGATCGCTCAGCCCGACATTGGACAGACAGGTCTATTGACCATGGCTTTCCTGACTGTGTTTCTGATCTCTGGCATGTCGTGGGTTTGGATTGCGGCCTTTGCCAGTGCGGCAGTCGTCGGCGGCGGGATTTTGTACTTTGCCTTTGAGCATGTGCAGAAACGCGTACAAGGCTTTTTGAACCCAGAAGCAGGCGAAACCTATCAAACCGATCGGGCGCTTGATGCGATTGCCGCTGGCGATTTCTTGGGTCGCGGTCCGGGCGAGGGCGAGATTAAGCACTTTCTGCCCGACGCCCATACTGACTTTATCTATTCGGTCGCGGCAGAAGAGTTTGGCTTGATTGCGAGCGTAGGCCTTGTGGTTCTGTTTTGCGCGCTGGTGGTGCGCGGTCTTCTGATCGCCAATCGCCAAAGCGAGAACTTCCCACAATTAGCCGCAACAGGTCTTTTTGCCTTGATTGGGTATCAAGCGGCGATCAATCTGGCGGTGAACTTAAACCTGATGCCAGCCAAAGGCATGACACTGCCCTTTATCTCGTATGGCGGCTCATCCATCTTGGGTTCTGCCGTAACCATTGGTTTGGCTTTGGCTTTAACCCGCAAGCGGCCCGGCCAAGATTTGCGCAATGGCAAGGAGCAAGGCTGGGTAGGCTGGTAAGGCGCGAGCACTTTCCTCATTCAGCAGTCACTTACCGCCCAAGTCGCTTCAATCTGGCCTCAAAGCGCCCTAAAGAACGGGCCATTGCCTCTCCAAGGATGAAGTGTAGATATGGGTCCCCTTGTTATAATTGCTGCTGGTGGCACTGGCGGTCATATGTTTCCAGCCCGCGCTTTTGCTGATGCCATTGTCGCCCGTGGCGGTCGTGTCGCTTTGATCACTGACCCGCGTGGCAAGCGCTATACCGAAGGCTTTCCTGCCGAAGAAATTCTGATCCTGCCCGTGACCAATGCCGATGAAGGTGGGATCAAGGGCAAGATTGATGCGGGCTTCGCTGTGATGAAAAGCCTCAATCTCGTCGGCCCCTTTATCAAAAGCCACGATCCCGCGGCGATTATTGGCTTTGGCGGCTATCCGACGTTTCCGGTATTGTTTTCCAGCGGCAAAGTCCCCGTCATCGTGCATGAGCAAAATGCGGTGCTGGGCCGCGTCAATCGCCTGTTTCAAGGCAAGGCTGTTTCGATTGCTTCAGGCTTTGCCCAACTTGATGGGCTAGAACATCCAGACAAGCACGTCGTCGTCGGCAACCCCGTGCGCCAGCCCATCGTTGAAGCCCGTTTGGATGGCTATCCCGATCTTTCCAGCGGCAATTTGCGCATTCTGGTAACCGGCGGCAGCCAAGGCGCGCGCGTGCTGGGTAGCATTGTGCCCCAAGCCATCGCCGCTTTGCCAGAGCATTTGCGTGCCCGCTTGTTCGTGTCGCACCAAGTGCGCGAAGAGCAATGCGACTTTGCCCGCGACACCTATACCGAAGCCGGTGTTCAGTGCGAGGTTTGGCCCTTCTTCAAAGATATGGCCGACCGTTTGGCCAAAAGCCATTTGGTTATCGGGCGCGCTGGGGCCTCCACCGTGTCCGAAACCGCCGTCGTCGGTCGCCCTGCCATTTTGGTACCGCTACCCGGTGCGACCAATGACCACCAGACCTTCAACGCCGAAGCATTGGCTAGTGTCGGCGCAGCCGATGTGATGAAGGAGACGGAATTTACCGTCGATGCCCTGGCCCAGCTGTTGGAAAACCGCCTAACAGCCCCAGATGAGCTGCAAAAGCGCGCTAAAGCCGCCAGAAGCGTCGGCAAGCCCGATGCAGCAGAAGCCTTGGCCGATCTGGTATTTGCGGCGATTCAACAAGGGGCTTAACGTTGGAGGACTTGGGCTGGTTTTCGCCTAAGGCAAATGGGGGCAGACGATGGCGGTAGTCAAAGGACGGGTTGAACCCATCGATATGGTTCAGGGCTCAACTTCATTAGGCTCTGTGCGGGCCGCTGCCCCCGGGCAAGTGCCCGTCGCCGCGGCCGTGCCCGTCATCTTCACGGTGGACAAACAAGTCGTCTCCTTTGACGGCCGTTTCCAAGTAATCGCTGCCGAAGGGGATGAAATCCTTGTGGCTGGGACCATCAAGGAAGACGGTATCTTGCATGCGACGGCCTATGAAAATCTCACCCGCGCGGTAGGCAAAACCGGTGTGTTGCCGCGAGCTTGGACAATAGCCATTTACGTCGGCTCGGCGATAAGTGCCTTGATCTACTTATTGCTCATGGCGTGGATTGGCGCAGATTTAGGGGAGTACTTCCTTATCGGAATGGGCTTAGTGATTGTCGCTATGCTACTTGCGCCGCCCCTGTTCACTCGCGCCTATAATCAACGGATGAAGCACGACGCCCAAGAACTCGCCACCTATGCGCGCGACCACTTGCTAACCCGGCGTGATTAATTCAAGTCTGGCCCTCGATTTCAATTTCTAAAGATGGCCAAACTTGGCCCGGAACCTGACCCACATGCGAACCAACTCCATCCCCCTTGATATCGGTGCCATCCACATTGTCGGCATTGGCGGGATTGGGATGAGTGGGATTGCCGAAGTCCTCGCCCATTGGGGCCATAATGTTCAGGGCTCTGACGCCAAGGATAGCGCCAATCTCGACCGTCTGCGCAAGGCGGGTATCAAGGTCTTTGTCGGCCATGATGGG
>JBEIEG010000113.1:0-8042 GCA_040383035.1 Hyphomonadaceae bacterium
CATCGCTCGATACGGCCTCGATGAAGGCAAAGAACCCCAGAAATACGGTATCGGCTTGAAGGAAGTGTGGCAGGTCGCCCCTGAAAAGCACAAGCCTGGTCTGGTTCAACATGCCTTTGGATGGCCGTTGGATTGGAATACTGGTGGGGGTTCATTCCTCTATCATTGGGGCGACGGTCTAGTCTCAGTCGGCTATGTCGTGCATTTGAACTATAAGAACCCATGGCTCAGCCCGTTTGATGAGTTCCAACGCTTCAAACAGCATCCAGATGTCCGCCCAACGTTTGAAGGTGGCAAGCGCTTGTCATACGGTGCCCGCGCCATCACCGAAGGCGGTCTGCAATCTGTTCCCAAGTTGCCATTCCCCGGCGGGGCCTTGATTGGATGTTCGGCAGGTTTTGTGAACTTGCCGCGCATCAAGGGCAGCCATAATGCGATGAAGACAGGCATGATCGCCGCGGAGACGGTTGCAGCAGCGATTGCGGCGGGCCGGTCCGGCGATGTGCTGGAAGAATATCAAGCAGCCTACGAAGCCAGTTGGGTCTTTAAAGACCTAGAACTGGTTCGCAACGTGAAACCACTCTTGTCAAAGTTTGGCACGATCTTGGGCTTAGGCCTTGGCGGCGTCGATATGTGGTGCACCACCATTTTTGGTGGCTGGTCTCCGTTTGGAACCCAAAAGCATGGCAAATCCGATGCGGCAAGCCTGTTGCCTGCCGATCAATTTTCCAAGATTGACTATCCAAAGCCCGATGGCGTCATCAGTTTTGACAAGCTGTCGTCGGTCTTCCTGTCCAACACCAACCATGAAGAAAATCAGCCCATTCACTTGAAGGTCGCAGACCTTGCACTTCAAAAGTCGAGTGAGTTGGACGTCTTCGCTGGGCCCTCAAACCGCTATTGTCCGGCTGGGGTTTATGAGTGGGTTGAGGATGGAGCTGGAAAGCGCTTCCAGATTAATGCGCAGAACTGCGTCCATTGCAAAACCTGTGACATTAAAGATCCTAACCAGAACATCACTTGGACCACCCCGCAGGGCGGGGAAGGACCAATCTACCAAAATATGTAGCGTTGATCTGAACAACGGCGCTGATTGCGGTCACATTTCACAGGCTTGCCTTGGTCTAGCCCTTGTTTGCTTATCCAATCAGCGCCAGTTTAGTCTTGGGCCAACTCTTGGTCGATCCCTCTATCCAAGCTAACAGCAGGATGTTGCCATGCGCCTCAGAGCAGTCCTATTTGCGACCACCACCATCCTTATGGGCTCATCGCTTATGGCACCGATGGCTTGGGCTTCCGCTCCGCCTGCTACCGAGAGAACGCCAGAGGCCGATTCCTCAGCAGCCATTGCGCGAGAGCGGGCCTATGCCGGTCTCAGTCTGGGGGATGCGATCCGCCAAGCCCTGATCGACGACGATCTGGACTTCGCCTTCAAATCGATCGCTGCGCTGGGCCGGGCGGGAGGAGACACAAGCACGACCCTTTACTACACGGGTGTGCGGGCTTTCAGTCAGCAGAATTATCAAGATGTCACCGATGTGCTGCGCGACAGTGATAAGGATGACATGTTGACCGCAGGTTTGGTCACTTGGGCTTATGTGGGCCAAGGTAAGCTAGATCAGGCGATCAATACATGGGAAGTCTATGGCGGCGATGGAAGTCGTCCATTCTTCAACGCCTACCGCGCCCTCCTGGCTGAGCAAAACGGTCAAGCAAATGCCGCTCTGGGCTATTATGCCCAAGCTCAAAAGGCTGGTGAACTGCACTTTGTGCGTGATTTGAGCAAACGATACGTAACTTTATTGGTCCAAGCTGGCCGAACGAGTGACGCCCTTAAAGCGCATGACGAGATTTTTGGCGAGCCAAAAGGGCTTGATCCGCTCGAAACCCAATTCCGTGAGCAAATTGCCGCCGGAAAACCACAGCCGTTGACCGCGATGTTGCCGCAAGTGAGCCTTAGCTCTTTGATGAGCAATTATGCCTCGGCAATGATGCTCGTACGGATATTTCAAGCCAATCAACAGCAAAAAGACACTGACGGCGCGAAGCCAGATGAGGTTGTTGAAAAGCCTGACGCAGATGCCCTGTTCGTGGGAGATGCTCTGTTGCTGCGGACGGCCTTGAAGATTGATCCATCCAATCAATCTGCACGGTTTTCTTTATCCGAAGCCCTAGCTGAGATTGACGAAGATAAGGCTGCGCTAGAGACGTTAGCCCCGATTACGACCGGTGATCGACTGGACGAAGTGCGTCGCGAAAAAGCGGTTCTGTACCTCAGCCTTGAGGATGCTTCCAGCGCGGCAGAGCTATTGAATCAAATTCCGCAAAGCCTTCGCGACCGACGTTGGTGGGACTTACACGCCAGTATTCGGGGCGCTCAAGGGGATTTCAAAGGCGCATTTGACAGTGCCCTTAAGAGTGCGGCTGCTGCACGCGGCACGGGTGAATGGGATGAGGACTTGGCCCGATTGAGCTTGATGCGCGCGCGTTATGATTTGGGTCAAAAAGCCGAAGCGATTGAGATAGCTCGTGCGCTCGTAAAGAAACTGAAGCCAGAAAATCCTGTCCGTGGCTCGGCAGGCCTCTTCCTCGCACGGGAACCGTCGACACATAGCGAAGGCCTGCCGGCTGCGCGCGAAAGTTTGAAAATGCTCGGAGCAGATGGCCGCGCCAAGTTAACCTTGGGCGGCGTCCTCGCGCAATTCTCTGGAACTCGTGCTGAAGGCATCCAACTCCTTCGCGACGCGTTGGCGGAAATGCCCCGCTCGCCACTCTTTATGAATGCTTTGGGCTATACGCTTGTTGAGTATGACATCAACTTAGACGAAGGCTTCCAATTGTTACAAAAAGCTTATGAGTTGCGCCCCTATTCCGGAGCGATAACGGACTCGCTGGGCCGGGCGCACTATAAGCTTGGTCAGCTAGATGAAGCGCAGCGCTTGATCGAAAAAGCGGTAGACATGCGAAAGGGCGCGCCAGACCCGGAGATTTATGACAATCTGGGTGACGTTTACTGGCATCAAGGCAAAAAGAGCGAAGCGCGCCGCATGTGGCAAATGGTGAGGGACTTTGGTGGCCATTATTTCAAGAGAGGTGAGTTGGAAGAAAAGCTAAAAAATGGACTAAAGGGGCCTGCTCCCGTGCAAAGAATGGCACCAATCATTGCGGAACCCGGTAGTGTTTAGACAGAGGCCAAATCTCGTGGTGCACGGGCTGGCCGTTGCAACCGCTCTCCTGTGTTGCAGTGTGCCGCAGGCTTCCGCTCAAAATTCTTTGCAAGTGGGCTTTTCTGCTGCCAAACCGGGCGCACCTGTTTTGTTGCAACGATCAGATGCGGATATCTTCGCCGCAACTTTGGCTGGGCGATATGCGCAAGGGGTCGACAACCCTAAACTAGCGGCGCAAGCGTGGGCGCGTGCCTTCTTTCGCCGAACATCCGACCTAGAGCTTTATGACCGCGCGACCGCCGCAAACCTCGAGGTGGGCAATCTAGGCATGGTGGTACGCATGGCTAAGTTGGTTCCGCCTAGCGCGCGTCCCCCAAAGGCTGTTTTGGCTTTGGCAATCGAGGCCATGGGGCAGGGACGATATCAAGATGTCGTTCGTACGCTGGAAGGGCAGAAATTCAGTCCGAGCTTGACCCAATTTGCTAACCACCTCCGCGCCTATGCGCTCTTAGGGCAAGGACAAGGGTCAAAAGCTTATGATCTCGCAAGCCAAGTCACGGGGATTTCCGACTTGGAAGATGCTGGCCTTATGTCGCGAGCGCTGATTCTGGTGCGTGCCAAACGTCAGCAAGAAGCGATTGCTTTGTTTGAAAAAGCGCGCAGCCTCGGGCAAGACTCCCAAGCGGGCATAAGGTTTTACAGCGAGCTTCTGCTATCAGTCGGGAAGCGGGACAAGGCAGAAGCCCTCTTGATACCTTTAGCGGAAGGCGGGACTGTGAAGGCCTCTGCCGTTACAGAGATTTTGGCACGGGTGCGGGCGGGCGATAAAGGCAATGTGGCCATCAATGTACAGGACCATGTCGCAATCGGCCTACTGACCTTGGTTGAGGCCATGCAGGACAATAGGCCGCCGACCGAAACCTCGGACCTGCTGTTTCTTTTAGATTTCCTACATCCAACTTCTGATGAAGTGTCTGCGGCATTGGGGCAACATCTGGCCCGCCATGGCTATGATGAACTCGCCGAACCGTATCTGGCGCGCGTTTCTAGCGACAGTCCCTATTTTGTCGCCACCCGCACGGAACTAGCTTGGCTGGTCTATTCGAATGATCCAAATCAAGCCTTGCTGGAAGCGCGTGGGCTCGTGGCCAAATATCCTTCAAGCTTTGCTGCAATGACATTGCTGGCCGATATGTTGTCAGCCAACCGGCTCGATGCCGAAGCTGAGGCTGCCTACCACAGCCTAATTGAACGCAGTGAAGCGGCCTCTTGGTCGCCAACCGAGACATGGCCACTCTACTTCGGGCGAGGTGGCGCGCGCGAACGTCTTGGCCGTTGGCCTGAGGCTTTGGCAGATTTACGAATAGCAAAGGCTGCCGCGCCCAATCAGCCAAATGTCTTGAACTACCTTGGCTATGCCATGGCAGATCGTGGTGAAAATTTAGACGAAGCGCTGGTCATGTTGCGTAATGCAATGCGGCTACGTCCAAGGTCAGGGGCGATCTTGGATTCTTATGGCTGGGCGTTGTTCAAAAGCGGTCGCTATGAAGAAGCGGCCACCATCCTCGAACGCGCTGCCGGACTTGCCCCCAATCTCGCGGAAGTGGCTGACCACTTGGGTGACGTTTATTGGCGAACCGGGCGGCAGGAAGAGGCGCGGCTGGAATGGCGACGTGCTTTGACGCTGACGCCAACAGCAGAACAAACCAAAGCACTTGAAATCAAGTTGAGCGATGGTTTGCCACCTGATCCAGGTCGTGCGGCGGACGCTGCCATTTTGGCCCAAAACAGGTCTAATTGAGCAAAAGATGAGCACTTGGTTTGCCCCTGCAAAACTCAATCTGACTTTGAGGGTCGGGCCACCACGGGCCGATGGTCGTCACCCTCTCGACAGCCTTGTGTGCTTTACCAAAAGACTCGGCGATTACCTCGCAGTGGGAACCGCGGATGATTTGGAGTTGGAAGTTTTAGGGCCGTTTAGCGAGGGCTTGAGTGCTGGCAAGGATAATTTGGTTTGCCGCGCTGCCCAAATCCTTGCCGATGTGGCGGGGATACCCGCCAAAGCTAACATTCGCCTGATCAAGAATTTGCCGATTGCGTCTGGGGTCGGTGGGGGCTCTGCCGATGCTGCAGCGGCCATGCACGCTCTAAATGATTTTTGGGACATCAACCTTCCGCCGTCAGACCTTTTGGCCTTAGGTGCCCAATTGGGCGCTGATGTGCCGGCCTGTCTGACAGGGCAGCCGGTGCACATGACGGGGACAGGGGAGACGTTGAGCCCTATTGGGCCGATGGCTGGCATGGGGGTTGTTCTTGTTAATCCGGGGGTGCCTTGCCCGACCGGGCCTGTCTATCGCGCTTATGACGATTTGGGGGCGGGACCCGACCTTGTTATCCAGCCAGTACCCGATGTGTCGAACCGCGAGAGCTTGTTGGCCTATCTGCTTGAAGTGCCCAATAACCTCGAGCAGGCCGCTATCAGTCTGGCACCTGAAATTGCTCAGGCTATGGAGCGCTTAGCTGCCAGCCCGAATGTTCGCATGGTCCGAATGTCAGGTTCCGGTGCAACGTGCTTTGCGCTTTACGATGACGAGCCAGCCGCGCATGTAGGAAGAAATTTTGTTCTAAAAGGCCTTGCTAATCCGCGCTTTTGGGTCGAGGCAGATCGCATCTAACGGCTGTGGATGGACTACGGCTAATTCTTGGGGGTTTTTATGATCATCGTGCATCACCTTAATGATTCTCGTTCGCAGCGGATTCTGTGGCTGCTGGAAGAAATGGGAACACCCTATGAAATCAAGAAGTATCAGCGCGATGCCGTCACCAATCTTGCACCGCCAGAATTGAAGGAAGTCCATCCGTTAGGTAAGTCGCCTGTGGTAACAGATGATGGGGAAGTTTTGGCAGAATCTGGGATGATTATTGACGTTCTGGCGCGGCGCTATAGCCCCGATCTCGCCGTTGATTTTGCTTCGCCTCTTTATCCGACCTATGCGCACTGGCTACATTTTGCCGAAGGCTCTGCCATGCTACCCTTCCTCTTGGCACTCTATACGGGTCGTTTGGGAGATGCGGCTGCTCCTCTGATGCCGCGCATCACAGGCGAGATCATGAACCATTTGTCTTATATCGAAGGCGCTTTGGCAGGAAAACAATTCCTCGTTGCTGATCGCCTGACAGGCGCGGATATACAAATGAGCTTTGTCGGCGAGATCGCCAAAGGCCAAGGTGCTTTGGCCATGCTGCCGAACATGAAAGCTTGGCTCGAAGGCCTTCACGCCCGTCCGCAATGGCAAGCCGCGCTTGAAAAAGGTGGCCCTTACCGCTTCGCTTAAACCAAGCCCATTAGCGCGGTCCGGGACCTAACGTACGATCAAAGAAGTTTAAGATCGTGAGTTGGACATGCTTGGCCCGCGCCTTTTCGCGAATCCCGTGCTTCTGGCCCGGATAGACCATGGTCTCAAACGGGATCGAGGCTGCTTGCAAGGCGTCAAACGCTGAGGTCGAATTGTCAAACGTCACGTTGTCATCGGCCATGCCGTGCAGGATTAGTAGGGGGCGTTTGACGTTTTTCAAACGGGGTAGTACCGATGCCCTCGCATAGGCGTCAGCCTCGTCCTGAGGCTTGCCCATGAAACGTTCGGTATAATGGGTGTCGTATAAGGACCAGTCTGTAACGGGCGCGCCAGAGACATAGGCCGAAAAGGCTTCAGGTGCTTCGGTCGCGAGCCGCAGGGCCATGTAACCGCCATAGGACCATCCCCAGACGCCAATGCGCGATGGGTCGACATATGTTTGTGCTTTCAGAAAGGCGAGGCCCGCCAATTGGTCTTCAACTTCTGGCCCACCCAATTTTCGACTAATGGCGCGCTCAAAGCTACGGCCCCTGTTAGGCGTTCCGCGGTTGTCGATGGAAAATACAATGTAGCCGCGCGCGGCATGGAGTTGATCAGTGTTGCTGCCCCAGCTACGCCGGACAACTTGTACACCGGGTCCGCCATAGACATAGACGATGACCGGCCATTTCTTGTTGGGGTCAAAATTGGCTGGCAATTGCAATGACCAATTGAGAACATCGCCCGAAGGACTATTCAACGTACCATATCTCACGCTTGCTCGTTTCGCGAGATAGGGTGCCCAAGGATGCTTGTCGTCGAGCTTGTTTTCTTCGATCCAGCGAACGAGCCTCCCATTAGCTTCATAGAGGCCAAGGCGAGGAGGGGTCATGGGATCTGAATAGGTCCCAAGAAAGGCTTTGCCCGTCGAGGCCATGGCGACACCCCAATTACCGCCGCTGGCCGTGACAGCACTTGGCGCACGGCGCTTGGCTAGCGGTGCCGAATAGAGACGCTGTTCAAGGCTATCGTCTTTGTTCGACATGAAATAGACACGGCCTGCTGCTTCATCTACGCCTGCGATTTGTGAGACGGCCCAAGCGCCGGTGGTGAGCACTTGGACGCCGGTCCCATCGCGTTTGCGCCGTTCGATATGTCGCCAGCCTGTTCGCTCACTGGTCCATAAGAAATCACCATTCGCCAATGGCTTGAAGTCATTGGTCAGGTTCAGCCAAACCAAATCCGCTTCGGTGAGGATGACTTTCGACTCGCCTGTTGCCGGGTCAACCATGAGAAGGTCTAGCCGTGTTTGGGCCCGATTTTGCCGCTGGACATAGAGGGTCTGGCCATCTTTCGACCAATTGACCCGCGCGACATAAATATCGTCATTATCGCCCAAATCAACGGGAACCACGGTACCGGTGGCTAGGTCCCGGATAAATAAGGCAACGCTGGCATTGGTTGCCCCAGCGCGCGGATAGCGTTGCTGAACAATTTCTGTTTGCCTTGCACCAATCTCAACTCGCGGCACAAGGGCAAC
>JBEIEG010000114.1:0-8027 GCA_040383035.1 Hyphomonadaceae bacterium
ACCCTTGGCGTCCATCGCAGGGGCTTTGCTGGCTACCGGGCTCCTCGCACTGATCGCATCGCGGGTGCAGTCAGTTGTGACCTTGGTGCTGGTTGGGGTGGGCATTTCAAGCCTTGCAGGGGCCTTTATGTCGCTTCTGCTCAATCTTGCCCCAAACCCCTTCACCCTGTCAGATATGATGAATTGGATGATGGGCTCGGTCGCCAATCGTTCGCTGGAAGACCTTTTGCTTGCTTCCCCTTTCTTCGTTGCAGGGGCGATTGCAATTGGTCTGTCTGCACCGGGTCTGCGGGCTTTGACATTGGGCGAAGAGGCCGCCTGCGCTATTGGTCTTGATGTGGGTCGTTCGCGTATCTGGGTTGTGCTTGGCACTGGGCTTTTGACCGGGGCAGCTGTCTCGATCGCGGGCGCTGTTGGCTTTGTGGGCATCATCGCGCCCCACCTCGTGCGGCCCTTAGTGGGGCATGACCCCGCGCGGACCCTCGTACCCGCAGCCCTGTTGGGTGGCCTCGTTCTTGTTGTCGCAGATTTGATCGCGAGGCTTGCCCCCACAGGCCAAGAACTAAAGCTTGGCGTTGTCGCCGCTCTGATCGGCGCACCCATCTTCATCTGGATTGCGGTTCGCCGCCGCATGCTGGAGGCCGACCAATGAGCCTTAAGCTTCACGATGCCAGCGTTACGGTGCATGGCGCAAAGCTTCTCCATGCCGTGTCCTTTGAAGTGACATCTGGCAAGCTTGTCGGCCTGTTGGGGCCCAATGGGGCTGGAAAAACCACCGCCGTTCGGGCGCTTTTAGGCCTCCAGCCCTTGAGTGGTGGGCAAGCCTATTTGGATGGCCAACCTGGCCATAGCTTAACACCCAAGCAGCGGGCCTTGCGCGTGTCTTACTTGCCCCAATCACGCAAGTTGGCGTGGCCGATTGCCGTGCGCGAAGCCGTTAGCTTAGGCCGTTTTGCTTATGGTGGCCCGATGGGAAGACTAGGCCCAGCCGATGCAGCGGCGGTCGAGGATGCTTTGGCGCGATGCTCTCTCATTGGGTTTGAAGACCGTTCTGTCACCAGCCTGTCGGGCGGGGAACTTGCGCGCGTCCATTTGGCCCGCGCGCTCGCCAGCCAAGCGCCGGCACTGATTGCCGACGAACCGACCGCGGCGCTAGACCCCGGCCACAGCTTTGACGTGCTCGCAACGCTGCAAGCTCAGGCCCGCGACGGGCAAGCGGTCTTGCTTGTTCTGCATGATTTGGCCCTTGCTACGCGATTCTGTGACGAGATCATCCTGCTGAACCAGGGCAAACTCGTGATCCAAGCTCCGCCGCGCGAGGCCCTGACTACATCGACTTTGGCCGATGTGTATGGGGTGAAAGCCTCTTGGGACCAAGACCGACTAAGTCTTTCGGGACGAATTTAGGTCCGGCTTGATAAAGGCCTATCGAAGACGCAGAATCTTTAAGCAAGCAGGCTAGGCTGTCTCATAGGCCTTAAGTGTTGCGGCGATGCCGATTGAAAAGGGCGTGGGGTCGTTCCAGAACCGCTTGGCGAATTTGGTTGCATTAACTTTGTACGTGCGATCCCATTGAAAGCGCATCTCGGCCATTTCCGCCATCATGGGATTAAACAGCCCGATGAAGGGCAAAAACGCCATCGGCAAAGCGGTGAGTTTGAGTGGCTTGCCCGTATATGTGCTAGCCAGTGAAAGGATGTCGCGCGGGGTTTGGATAGGCGCGCAGGGAATGTGCCAAGCTTGGCCGAAATCTTCGTCTGGGGCGTTGAGAAGCGAGAGCACCCCACGTCCAATATCGGGCACATAGGCAAAGTCATGCTTCTGATTTGGGTCGACGATCAGCATAGCGGGTTTGCCTTTAGCCAATGCGCCAAATGCCAAGTCGCCCAAGTGCGACTGTGCGACCCCTGGGCCATAGAAATCTGGCGCGCGAAGGGCGACAACCCGCACTTTGCCTTCCCTGTGGGCCGACATCCATTGCCGTGTAATCGCAGCTCGCACGGCTGGCTTGGTCCCAAATGGCGAGAGGGGGAGGGTTTCGACGAGCGGGACCGTCTGGGGGCCATACATGTACAAATTATCGACAAAGATCAGGCGCGCGCCATTCTCTTCTGCTGCCTGCAGCACATGGGCCATGGCGCGAGGCCATTGGTCAGCCCAGATTGCCCGCTCATAGGGAAAGCCAATTGCTAGGACGATCTGCGCGGCCCCTGCACAGGCCGCCTGTACTGAAGCCAAGATCTGACTATCGCACGGGACGAAGGACACGCCTTCTGGCAAAGTTTCTGGCCGATGGCGCTGGGCCACGCACACATCTCGTTCTTGGTCTGTCGCTAACAATTGCGAAACAACAGCCCGTCCGACCGGCCCATATCCTAGGACCACAATTTTCTCACGCATCTTCATCTCCTACGATTTCGTTGCATGAGGGATAGTGCTGAGGATTGTATACGTAAAATGCATGGTTTATATGTTCGCCATGCGTGAGGTGAATTTAAACGGTCTCGATCTCAATCTTCTTCCGCCGCTCGAGGCTTTGTTAAGGCGCAAAAATGTGACCTTGGCAGCGGCGGACGCAGGCATGAGTCAGCCCGCGATGAGCCGGGCGCTGGGGCGCTTGCGGACGATTTTTGATGATCCGATCTTGGCGCGCGGGGCCAAGGGCTTGGTGCTCACACCTAAGGCTTTGGAGATATCTTTTGCCCTTAGGCCTGCTTTGGAACAGCTGAAACAGGTGTTTCATGCCCCTGACTTCGACCCTAAAACCTCACAGCGCACGATCCGCTTTGCCAGTTCGGATGTACATAACACACTGATTTTTCCCACCTTACTGCGCAACTTATCAGACCGTGCGCCGGGATTAGACATTAGTTGCGAGCCATATGGCCCTGACCTTGTCTCGCGCATGGCGGGCGGCGATATCGACTTCGCTTTTGCTCTGGATACCTCGCCTTTGCCAACTGGGGCTCAAAGCCTGTATCTGGCACAAGACGAATTGGCATTGGTCATGCGGCGTAATCATCCTCTGGCGACCCACGATTGGACACTGTCAGACTATGGCGAAGTGCCCCACATTCTAATCAGACTTTTAAATGATGGGGTGAATGACTTGGATGCGCTCTTAGCGGTCCACGGAATCCGGCGTCGCACGCTTTGGTCTACGCCGCACTTTCTGGCTGCATTAGCCGCTGTCTCCACAACTGATGCGGTGACGACTTTGTCTCGTGCATTCGCCGCCCGATTTGCAGACCATTTTGACTTAATCTTGCACCGGCCCCCGATCGATAATCCATCATTGGGCATTGTTTTGGTTATGGCAAAAGCCCGAGACCATGACCCCTTGATGGCTTGGGTCGCTGACCAAGTTAAACTCGCCGCTATTGAGGTTTACGCGGTTTCAGTCAGGCGTTGAAACTTAGAAAGTGCGTCCAAGCCGGATGCCGACATTGTCGATGCCTTGGTTCTTAGAGCCACCCAGAATGTGGCCGTGGCTTAGGTGTTCATACACCAGATAGCTTGTCCAAGACTCACTGTGGCGATAGCCGACGGCAAAGCCCAAGCGGAATAAATCGCGTGAGCCTAAGGCCAATTCCTCCGCATTGAATTTTGCCCGCCGCGCGCTGTCGGCAGGAGCATAGGGGTTTTCCAGCGGATCGCCATTATGGATCACATAGCCCAAATAAGGGTCGATAGTGATGTTCTTGCTAACGGGGAAGGTCCAATCTAGCCCGACGCCGGCGAAACTGGTCTCGCCTTGGGTGTTGAGCGAAGCAACGACACCGGGGCGGGGTGAAAAAGCAAATTTCAGCCAATCTGGGCTGTTCCACAAGACTTCGACTTGCACGTCCGGCCCGTCTTCCTTGCCTGCGTTCTTGGAAACGTTTGTCTCGATATTGTGGGCCATGATTGCCCCGCGCACTTCGCTGATTTGGGCTTGGGAGGGCAGTGCGAACAAGCTTGTGATGCCAAAGGCAAAGCCCGTCGCGATGCGACTGGTCGTCGGGTCAAGATACGCCATACTAGATGTCCCTATGTTAGCTAAGGATAGAGCCCGAGTCCGCCCTGGAGGTCAATTCGATCTGTTTTGTCTGCCGTCTTCGGCATTCGAGATGATTGCCAGAAACAGCCCTTAGCTTTACGGCTTCCACACTGATTTTGGAGGTTCCCATGGCCGTAGCGAAACTGGAAAAAGACGGGGCAATTGCCACCATCACCATCACCCGTCCCGAAGCAATGAATGCCTTAGGTCAACCCGGCGACGGTGATGTGTTTCAAGCCATTTGCGCCGACATCAATGCCGATCGTTCGATCCGCGCTGCGATTCTGACAGGCGAGGGGCGGGCCTTTTCTGCTGGTGGCGATGTGAAGGCCATGAAAGAACGGACAGGGGCTTTTGGCGGTAGCCCGGCGGAAATTCGCGAAGCGTATCGGGGCAATATCCATAAGATCATCAAGGCACTCTGGAACTTGGAAGTGCCATTAGTTAGCGCGGTGAATGGCCCCGCTATTGGGCTTGGCTGTGATGTGGCTTGCATGGGCGATATTCGTATCGCCGCCAGCGGAGCCAAGTTCGGCGTGACCTTTTTGAAGCTAGGCCTAATCCCGGGCGATGGTGGCGCTTGGCTGACACCCCGAATTGTAGGCTGGAGCCGCGCGTGCGAGCTTTTGTTTACGGGCGATGTGGTCGACGCGCAGACCGCGCGTGAGTTTGGTTTTGTCTCCCGCGTAGTCGAGGCCGATGCCTTGATGACTGAGGCCCGCGCTATGGCTGAAAAAATCGCGATGCAGCCACCCCATGCGCTCCGGGTCACCAAGGCATTGATGCGTCAGGGCCAGACGGCAACCTTTGACACCATCATGGAATTGTCGGCGGCTTCCCAAGGGCTGATGCATCATACGGCAGACCATGAGGAAGGCGTGGATGCCATTCTAGAAAAGCGTAGCCCCAGCTTTACTGGCCAATGAGGCGCTTAGCTCTCTGTCTCCTTGTGTGTGCTCTCAGCGCATGCGATCCCGGCGATAAAGATCAAAATCCGCGCGATCGTCTAGGCTCCGAAGGGCCGCTTTCCTGGCGATTGGTAGAGCAAAAGGCCGGGGCTGCAGCCTTCTTGTCGCGGCCGGGGGCAGCGCCTGACTTGGTTCTGTGGTGCGATGATCAACAGCTTATCACGCTGCGCGCACATGTCTTTCCAGCACCCGAGGCTCAGCCAACCTTGGAGTTGACGACAAAGGCAGGCCGTATTGCTTTCAAGGAGGTCCGTCGCCAAGGCGGCGTGCGGGCCGGAGACCGCAAATTGGTGGAAGGCAAGATTGGCTTGGCTGAGATGGGGGTGGCTGAAACAATTCTTGCAGCCAGCGACTTTACCTTGACGTCGGGTGACGTTGACTATCGCGCTCAGCCGGTGGATCGTGATCAGATACTGCCTGCCTTTGTTGCCGCGTGTCGCAAAGAGGGGCCAAAAGCGCCCTAGAGAGCGCACGAAGTAGGGGGAGAAGGCGATGTCACAGGCACCAGTGGTCCACGGGTTTGTTGCGCAAGGGTTTGAGCCCGTTCGAGACGCTTTTGCGCAGAACTTAGCCAGTGGCGAGGAGCTTGGCGCGACCTTCAGCGTTGTCCAAGACGGCGAAACCATCATCGACCTTTATGGCGGAGTACGCGACGAAGACCATAGCGAGCCTTTAGGGCCAGACGATCTCTTTAATGTATGGTCGACCACCAAAGGCATGGCGGCCATTAGTATCGGGATTGCAGTGGAGCGCGGTCTCTTGGACTATCGAGCCCCAGTCGCAACTTATTGGCCAGAGTTCGCCGTCAACGGTAAAGAGGCGATCACGGTTGAAACCTTGCTCAGCCATGCCAGCGGCATTCAGGGGGCCGATACCCAAGCTACAACGGAAGAGCTGTTGGATATTCCAGCCTTTGCGGATCGTTTAGCAAGCCAAGCCCCTTTGTTCCCACCGGGCTCCGCCAACGCTTACAATGCAGGCGTTTTCGGCCATTGGGTCGACGCATTGCTGCGTCGTACGGACGGTCGTTCTTTGAAGGATTTCTTCGCTGATGAAGTGGCGATACCGCTCAAGGCCGATGTGTGGATTGGGTTGCCAGAGGATCAGCACCACCGTCGCGCGCCGATTGTCGCGCCTTGGGCCGCTTCCTTGGCCACGGCACCGCCACAAACAGACCCAATCATCAAGTCGGCTATGGGCAGCCCACGCATGAGCCCACTTCAAGCCAATCGGCCCGATTGGATCGCAGCAGGCAAGGTGCGGCCGGCGGCAGTGCGAATGCCCGCGGCATTGCCCGCGTCTATGGCGCTTTAGCGCGCGGTGGTGAGCTCGACGGCGTCCGTATTATCTCACCGGAAGGCGTGGCGCTTGCAAGTGCGCAGCGGCGCGAAGGCAAGGATAAAGTCTTGGGCGTGTGGGTGCGCTGGGCGGCTGGCTTTATTCTATCCAGTAAAGGGCTTTATGGCCCCAATGACACCAGCTTTGGTCATTCCGGCTGGGGCGGCAGTTTTGGCTTCGCCGATCCAGTCAACAAGCTGGGCGTGTCTTATGCGATGAATTTGATGGCACCCAATCTTGCGGGTGATCCGAGGGGAGGCCGCTTGGTCGCGGAAACCTATCGTTGCCTCGGGCTCGGCTGACGCAGCGTGGAGCACCTTTGCCCTTCCATCGTGCCTCAAACGACTTATAACCAGTACTATAGAACTAAGAAAACCAACCAGACTTAAGGGAGAAAACCAGATGATCGGAATCTGCGCACAATTCACCATCCAAGCCGGCAAGAATGCGGAATTTGAAGCCTTGCTGACCGAATTCGTCACCACCGTGAAGGCGAAAGAGCCCGGTGCTACCGTCTATCAATTATGCAAAAGCGCAAAAGCGGAAAACGACTACTTCATGCTGGAGCTTTATGCCGATCAAGCCGCGCTTGATGCCCATGGCAAGACCGAGCATATGGCAGCCTTGGTTGCCAAAATCGGTGGCTTTCTCGCGGCGCCACCAAAACTAACCCAAGGCCCAGCCGTATTTTAGGAAAAGCCGCCATGGATTTAGCATTCACCCCTGAAGATCTTGCGTTCCAAGCCGAAGTACGCGGCTGGATCGCTGAAAACTATACCCCCGCGTTGCGGGCAAAAATGGCCTTGTCCAAGAATGGTTATTTGGACAAAGAAGGCCAAGTTGAGTGGCAGAAGAAATTGGCTGCACGTGGCTGGGCTGCTCCGGATTGGCCAGTTGAGCATGGCGGTCCAGGCTGGACTTCCAGCCAGCGCTATATCTTCAATATGGAAGTATCTGCCGCTGGATGCCCATCACCATCGCCTATGGGCCTTAAAATGGTGGCACCCGTCATCATGGCCTTTGGCAATGATCAGCAAAAGGCCCAGCACTTGCCCAAGATCCTAACTTCGGACATTTGGTGGTGCCAAGGCTATTCAGAGCCTGGCTCTGGCTCGGACCTCGCCAGCCTTCAGATGAAGGCTGAAAAGACCGTGCGTGATGGCGTTGAGGGCTATGTGCTCAACGGTTCGAAAATCTGGACGACCCAAGCGCAATGGGCAGACTGGATGTTCAATCTGGTGCGCACCAGCCAAGAAGCCAAGAACCAAAACGGCATCAGTTTCATTCTGGTCGACATGACTACGCCGGGCATCAGCGTGCGGGCTCTGCCAACGTTAGACGGCCCAGTAGAGGGTCAGCAGGAAATCAACCAGGTCTTCTATGAAGATGTGTTTGTGCCTGCGGAAAACCTGATTGGCGAAGAAGGCAAAGGCTGGACCTATGCCAAATATCTGTTGGAGTTTGAGCGCGGCAACGCCTATGCGCCAGGTTTGAAAAATGCCCTCAAAAAGGTCAAGCGCATCGCCGCTGTCGAACAGTCCGGTGACCGCGTCTTGCTCGAAGACCCTGACTTTGGTCGCAAGATTGCCGAACTGGAAATCCAGATCAACGCCCTTGATGCCACAGAGATGAAAATCTTCTCGGGTCTCTCTTCGGGTAAGTCAGTCGGTGCCGCATCCTCT
>JBEIEG010000115.1:0-7980 GCA_040383035.1 Hyphomonadaceae bacterium
ATATTTGCGCAGAAAAGCCTCGAGCCAAGCAGCGCCCTCAAGGTCGAGATAATTGGTCGGTTCGTCCAGTACCAATAGGTCTGGCATCGAGAATAACACGCCCGCCAATGCCGCCCGCATCCGCCAACCGCCAGAGAAGGAGCCTGCCGGGTTCATCAGCTCTTCTTGCTTAAAGCCAAGACCGACGAGGATTTCACTGGCGCGCGCTTCTGCCGAATAAGCGTCTATGTCGGCCAAACGGGTATGGATTTCGCCGATGCGATTGGGGTCCGTTGCGGTTTCGGCCTCCGCCATCAAGCTGGCGCGTTCAGTGTCTGCAGCCAAGACGACTTCCAACATCGGGTCAGGCGTGGCGGCGATTTCCTGGGCAACAAAACCCATGCGCGCGCCGCGTTTGAGACGAACACTGGCATCCCCTTTCAGCGCCTCGTCTTGAATGAGCCGCAATAGGGTCGACTTGCCAGAACCATTCTTGCCAACCAAGCCTACCTTCCAGCCATCGGAGATCACGGCATTGGCCCCATCAAACAACACGCGCCGCGCGAGGCGATAGGTTAGGTCTGTGATTTGTAACATGGGTTAGTTTTCTGACGACAGGTCTTAGGAGGAGGCTAGCAGGTGAGGTGCTTGGGCAGGCGTCGTCTGATAGCGCCATTGGCGGCAGGAGTCACGACTGCGGGTCAGGCTCGCGGTTGGCATCAAGAATGGCGCGCAGTTTCATAAGGGTCGGGACGAGGTTGGCGAGCTCGTTAGGATCGATCAATCCTGCCAATTGCTGCAAAGACGGTGCTAAGCGGGCAATGGCGTCTTCGCGCGCTGCCCTGCCCGCTTGGGTGATCGAAACAAGTTTGCCGCGCCCATCGCTGGGGTCAGCGACGATGGTGACCAAGCCTAACGCGTCGAGGCGATGGATCGTATTGGTCATCGCCCCTTTGGTGACTTGGAATGCTTTTGCTAAATGGCTCGGCGTGTCTTGATCTTTATTCAAACGAACGAAGTGATTGAGCAAGCTAAAGCCTGCGATCGAAAGGCCATCTGGCAAGACACGCTCAAACCGGTTGCGTCCCAATTGGTCAATGATCGCGATTTCGTTGAAGAAAGTAAATGCGATCGTTGTAAAGTCTGGTTTGGGACGCTCTGCAGTCATGTAGGAAAATGCTCTTGAAGGCCTCGTCTTGGTGACGCTGGGACTAGGCTAGCATACCCTATTCGGGCAAGCATCTGTAGGCGCGCATCAGGTGCTAAACCCACTGCCTTTTCCGTATCGGCCTTAATCGCGCTCATTTCTGCATATTCCTGCAGTGCTTGGCTCATAGGGTGTATGGCGATCCCAAGGGCGGTTGCCCGGAGATTGAGACGGGCATAGGCGCGACCAACTGCGAGTTCTGCGAACCGATCCTTTGAATGGCTGATGATCCAGACGTAGCCAGAGGCGGATTTCGCCAAGGGATCATATTGCTCTAGGCCTTGTTGATAGGCTTTGGTTCCAGGCGTCATCATTTTTTCCCGCGTGAGCAGACCCATAGCTTGCATGGCACCAATGCCTGGAAAATCGAGGTCAATGCCATCGCGGTATTTTGCGATTTCAGCTTTCCCGATCCTCATCAGGTCAATGCTTTCCTTAAGCGCGATGGGCGTTTGGATTTCTCGCCGATAGGCTTGGATGCTGAGTTGTCGCAAGGCTTCACATTGGGCGGTGCCCGATAGCGTGCCCGATAATGTCAAGGTCTCTGTGGGCTCTGCCGTCAAAAGCGCTTGTAGGCTTTCGTCGCTGACCCGCTTCTTAGCGTCATAAGTCTCCTTGTTGGAGCGTCTCTGCGTGATGAAGCTATAGAGCGGGTCCCTTGTCCCGCCCTTCACTAAGCGGATATGGGCCAATGGCTTGTCATTCAAGAGTGGTTGAGGCTCGCCGGCTGGGAAAAGGCTTATCTGGGCCTCATAGCCGATTTCTCGCGCCGCAATCGACAAAATCTCAAGGAATGCCCCGCAGCCGATGGCCAGCTGACGGTCATAAGGGTCCGTGGCCGGCAAGCGGCGGGTCGTATCGAAATAAAGAATGATGCTGTCCTCACTCTCTAGGCTCACCAGCCAAGGTTGGCGGTTGTGTGGATTGGGGGCGAGAATGGCGTGCGCGAGACTGTAAAGGCGGGGGTCCTTCTGGCCGGCACCGGGATTGCGCCAAGCGGCCGCAGGATCTGTATCGGAGCGGTTTGCGGCGCTGACTGCTGGTACGGCGGCAAGCGAGCCCAAAGCGAGAAGTTGGAGGATGGTACGACGGTTTGGCATGACGGCCTCTTTTGGTTTAACGTTCAACCAATATAGTTTAATGATAAACTATATGTCAAGCCTGTCGAGGATTCCGGGGACGCCGGGCTTAAACTGCCCTCAATCCTTGACTCTGAGGCACCAATCCCGTTTAAGCGCGCGTTCCTGCTGGGTTGGCACTGCCTTCACTGGGGGAAAACATGGGTGATGGATTTCCGGCCATTGCAATCGCGACACATGGTGTGCCGCCCGGACCGTCAAAAACGTAAATGGACTAAACATGTCAAAGCGCATTGCTGCGAAGTATAAAATCGACCGTCGCCTCAGTGAAAACCTGTGGGGCCGTCCAAAAAGCCCAGTCAACAAACGGACCTACAAGCCAGGTCAGCACGGCCCGACCGCCCGTCCAGCCAAAGTGTCAGCATTCGGTGCTCAGCTGCGCGCCAAGCAAAAGCTGAAGGGCTATTATGGCAACATCACCGAAAAGCAGTTCGCTGGTCTCTATGAAGAAGCCGCACGCCGCAAGGGCAACACGGCTGAGAACCTAATCGGCCTGTTGGAGTGCCGTCTAGATGCCATGGTCTATCGCGCCAAATTCGTGCCAACTGTATTTGCGGCACGCCAATTTGTGAACCACGGTCACGTCACGGTCAACGGTAAGAAGGTCAATATTCCTTCGTACCGTTTGCGCGTTGGTGATGTTGTGCAAGTTCGTGAAAAGTCCCGTACCATGGCACTCGTCTTGGAAGCTTTGGACTCGGCCGAACGTGACTTCCCTGACTATGTTGAAATGGATGTTGGCGCGATGAAGGCCACCTTCTTGCGCGTGCCAGAATTGGCTGACGTACCGTATCCAGTCAAAATGGAACCAAACATGGTTGTGGAATATTACGCTTCGTAATTCCGACCAAAAATCAGACACAGAAAAGCCCGCTCAACATTGGCCGAGCGGGCTTTTTTGTATCTGGAAGATCGGTTGATCAAGCTTGAAGCGGGACACCTGCTTCGCTGAGAACCTGCTTCAATTCGCCGGTTTCAAACATTTCCCGAATGATGTCGCAGCCACCGATGAACTCACCCTTGACATAGAGCTGTGGGATGGTGGGCCAGTTGGAATAGTCCTTGATGCCTTGGCGGACGTCTTCATTGGCCAAGACGTTCACATCTTGATAGTCCACACCAACATGGTCCAAAATCTTGACCACGGTCCCGGAGAAGCCGCACATTGGCATGCGCGACGTACCCTTCATGAACAGAACCACATCATTGGTTTTGACCAGATTATCGATAAAGGCTTGTGCGTCGCTCATGTGTTGTGCTCCTTGCAGGGGTCCAGAACGTATTGACCAATGTTTCAGTCTTCGATGGAACACATGAACCGCTGCGTCAATCATTGTTTGACCAGATGGGTCTGAGAAAACTCTCTCTCTGTCCTTCAGCTAGGGATGGCGAGCGGTCTGGTCAAGGCCAGCGGGAAATTGCACTTGTTGAGTGATAGCCATTGCTAGGAGCCCGTAATGGTCAGTATAGCTAGCCCGTCTGGTTTGTTATTCTGCTTACGACGCGGTGCATTTTGACCAGAAGTCGCGCCCGTCTGAGGGGCCATTTCGGTGGCTGCATCATGATGCGTCAATATTGGCTAGGTTGTGTTTCATTCTTTGTGATTTTGGTCGCCAGCCCTGTTGTCGCGCAATCTGGCCTCCGTCCCCTGACACTTGGGCAGCCCCTTCAAGGTTTCATGGGTCCAGAAGACCCCGTTCTTGACAGCGATGATAGCAGTTATGAGCTTTTTCAAGTTCAGGCTCCCAAGGGGCAGATGGTCACGGTGACGCTATCCAGTACGGCCTTCCAGCCTATCGTGGCTGTGGGGGACGAAATTGACGAGGAATGTGAAGGCTGTACGGCGTCCGTTGGCGAAACTGATAAGCCTGCGGTTGTTCGCCGGATCGTTCCCGCCTCTGGTCTGCTCCAGATACGGGCCAACACCATGAATAAGGGCGACCGTGGGGCGTTTACGATCTTTGCAACAGCGTCACAGCCACCCCCGATTTCGGCGCGGCCGCTCTCGTTTGGCCAAAGTGTTTCCAACGCTCTGGACCAAAACGATGCGGTCACGAATGATGGCGCGACTGTTGATGCCTATGCGGTGCGGCTGACTGCAGATCAAGAGATTCAGCTTGATCTTTCGTCCGATGACTTTGACCCCAAACTTGAGCTATTGACCCCTGCAGGCGCGAAGGTTGCTGAAGATGATGATGGCGGGCCAGGCACCAGTGCACGTATCCGCTACGTCGTCCCACATGCAGGTCTCTATCAAGTTCGCGTAACTTCTGTCGGGTCGGGCCAAGTCGGCACCTATACTTTGACGACAGGCTTGCATCAGGAGTTGCCGTCAATGCCAGCGCCGATCTTGATTGACTTGGGCCAAGCTGTCAGCGGGGCGTTGTCAAACACCACGCCACGTTACGAGACGGATGGCGAAGAAACCCAAGCTGTGCGTTATGGTCTTCGCCTAGAAGGCGGCAAGGCTTATCGGATCGCGCTGAATGCTGCCAACGGCAGTGAGCTAGACCCCAAGATTTCCATAGGAAAAATTCTTGCTGATGGCAGTCTGGAGAGTTTAGCTCAAGATGATGATGGCGGTGGCGGCAGCAACGCCTTGTTGCGCTTTCGGCCTGAAACGTCTGGAACCTATGTAGTTGAGGTTCAAAAAATCGGTCGTGCTAATGGTCTCTATCGCTTGGTGGTCGAGCAAGCTGCCGCAGGCCGCGCTCCAGCAGCGACACAAGCCATGCGTCTTGGCCAGAATATCTCTGGCGAACTGCGCGATGGGGGCGCACGCTTGACCGCTACCGACTCCCTATTCAACACGTATTCCGTCGCTTTGCGGGCTGGCCAAAAAGTCAATGTAAAAATGGACAAGGAGGGCGATGCCAATCTGGATCCGCTGTTAGAGATTGGTCTTTTGACGTCCTCCGCTTTTAAGGCTCTAGCCAAAGATGATGACGGTGGACAAGGCTTGAACGCCAGAATTAAGTTTACCGCACCCAGCGATGGTACCTACATTATTCGAGCCATGGCGGGGGAGCCAACCCAAGAGGGCCAATACACGGTCGGCGTCAGTGATGTGCCGGTATCCGTTGTGCCGCCCATTCCTGCCCGCGCAAAGCTAGGCGAGACCATTCGTGGGAATCTCGACGCAAACGATCCCTTACGCAATGACAGCCACTATTTCGATCGCTATGTCTTTAACGGTCAAGTCGGCGAAACCTTTGAAATTACGGTCAGCGCCGATAACTTCGATATCATAGTGGGTGCACGCCAGATTGACCGCGTTGATGATGATGACTATGCTTCCGACGATGATAGTGGTGGCGGCACGAATGCTAAACTAATCTATACGGTCACGACCGCTGGGCCGCAGGTCATTCGTGTCACAACGGTCGAGGAATCAGCGGAGGGTGACTACAGCTTGGTGATCATCAAGAAGTAGCAGGCGCTTTTTTAAGGCTTTAAACTGGTTTCAAGCGCGAGCGCATGTAGCTCGCCCCCCATCTTGCCCTTCAGCGAGGCGTAGACAGCCTGGTGCTGCTTGACCCGGTTCATGCCGGCAAAGCCGGCGCTCTTCACGATCGCCTTATAGTGGTCGCCGTCGCCAGCGAGATCGATGATCTCAATATCGGCGTCCGGAAAAGCATCTAAAATCATGGACTTGATGTCAGAAGCGGCCATGGGCATGTCTGTCTCCGGGGTAAGAGGTTTGACCGTTAGGCCATAAAGGTGGGCATCCAGGCTTCATGGGCCTGTTTGAGTTCTGTGATATCAATGGCCAGGACGTTTTGGATAGCCAGCTCGCATCCTCCCGCCGAACCAATGGCTGCGCAGGGAATAGCTTGTGCTTCCAAAGCTTCAAACACGCTATCGGCATGGGTTGGATTGACGATGAGGAGGTAACGAGCCTGATCTTCGCTCAATAGGGCTGCTTCGGCGCTTAGGCCATGAGGTAGAGTGATGGCGAGGCCTGTGCCCGATGCCATAGCAATGTCAGCCGCTGCAATCAGAAGACCGCCGTCGGATAAATCATGGCAGGAGCGGATGTGGCCGGTTTGGATGAGGCCGCGGACAACGTCACCAGTGAGGCGCTCTTGCGCGAGATCGACATGTGGCGGCGCGCCATCTTCTCGGCCCCAAACTTCGCGTAGGGCCAATGTCGCCCCCAAATTGTCCGTCGTTTTGCCGACCAGTATAACCATGTCGCCCATGTCTACTGCACCAAAGCCAACGCGCTTGGTGTAATCAGTCAGAAGCCCGACCCCGCCGATGGCCGGGGTTGGTGGGATCGCTTGGCCGGAGGTTTCATTGTACAGGCTGACGTTGCCCGACACGACTGGGAAGTCGAGGACAGCACAGGCTTCCGCCATACCATCCGTAGCACGCACAAACTGCCCCATGATTTCAGGACGTTGCGGGTTGCCGAAATTTAGATTGTCGGTGATGGCAATGGGGCTTGCGCCGGTAGCCGTCAGGTTTCGCCACGCTTCGGCGACGACTTGCTTCCCGCCTTCAAATGGGTCTGCTGATACATAACGTGGGGTACAGTCACAGCTGATTGCCAGCGCCTTTTGGGTGTTGTGGATACGCACAATCGCTGCATCTGACGGCGTGGCGCTTTCTTCTAGGCTGTCAGCCATCACATGGCGGTCATATTGTTCCCAAAGCCAACGCTTCGATGCGCCGTCCGGGCAGGACACGAGTTTCAGAGTTGCGTTGCGCCAATCCGCAATAGGGGTCAGCATCGAACTGGTGACAGCAGGGTGCAGCGAAGGCTGTACCCAAGGCCGATCATAATTAGGCGCATCTTCACTCAAGGGTGCAACCGGGATGTCGCACACAATGGCACCATTCCAGTGCAAGACCATCCGGCCTGTGTCCGTGGTTTTGCCAATCACGGCAAAATCAATGTCCCACTTTTTCATGATGGCCTCAGCCTCGGCCTCACGGCCCGGCTTCAGAATGGCCAGCATACGCTCCTGGCTCTCTGACAACATCATTTCATAAGGCGTCATGCCGGTCTCGCGAACGGGAACGGTGTTCATATCTAGCTCGATGCCCAGATATTCCTTGCCCGCCATTTCGACCGAGGAAGACGTGAGGCCAGCTGCCCCCATGTCTTGGATTGCCTCGATGCTGTCGGTTGCCATCAATTCAAGGCAGGCCTCAATCAAGAGCTTTTCGACAAATGGGTCGCCAACTTGCACGGTTGGGCGCTTCTCCTCGCTCGCCTCGTCGAATTCAGCGCTGGCCATGGTTGCCCCATGAATTCCGTCGCGGCCCGTCTTGGAACCGAAATAGACAATCGGGCTGCCGATTTTGGCACCGCGCGCATAGAAAATTTTGTCGGCATCGGCGAGGCCTACGCACATGGCATTGACGAGAATATTGCCATTATAGCCCGGGTGGAAATTCGTCTCGCCGCAGACGGTTGGTACGCCAACGCAATTGCCATAGCCGCCAATTCCAGCCACCACGCCAGATACCAAACGGCGGGTTAAAGGATGGTCTGGACTGCCAAAACGTAGCGCATTGGCCAGTGCGATTGGGCGGGCACCCATGGTGAACACATCACGCATGATGCCGCCCACACCCGTCGCCGCCCCTTGATAGGGTTCGATAAAGCTCGGATGGTTATGGCTTTCCATCTTAAAGACGGCAGCC
>JBEIEG010000116.1:0-7959 GCA_040383035.1 Hyphomonadaceae bacterium
GACACATCTGTATAACCAATTTCACCAAACATCCGATATTGGCTTGTTTTGGGGGACGTTGGACCGCGACTGAGTGGATAACTTCCAAGTCACAAGGACTTGGAGGACTAGCGCTTTGGTGTAAAACCTTGCGGGCCGCTTGTCATTTGTATGTGTAGTCAAGAAACGGGGTTCCTATGTGTAATGCGTGCGATGAAAAATTCATGTCGGTCATGCGGACCTTACATGGACGACGCGATTTTCTGCGCGGCATGGGCGGCGGGTTTGTAGCCACGGCCGTTGCAACACCCGGCGTGGCTTTCGCTGCAGCGGATGAGAAACGCTACGCCGACAAGATTTTTCTTGCCAAGCGCATCCATACCATGGACGCCCGCAACTCGATCGTCGAAGCTGTCGCCGTGCGCGACGGCTTGATCCTAGCGCGGGGTCGACGCGACAGGATTTTAGGGCTGAAGGGGCCCCGCACGCAGGTTGTCGATTTTGGCGATTATACGGTGCTGCCCGGCTTCGTTGATCCCCACATGCACTCCAATTTCGCAGGGCTCCGCCCCTGGTTGGATATCGGCCCCTTTACAACGGCGACGATGGATGAGGCGCGTCAAAAAATTCGCGATGCCGTTGCCAAGACATCTCCGGGGGGATGGATTCAAGGAAAAATGCTGGACCCGTCGATTATGCCGGGTCCACCATTGACGCAACAAGACCTCGACACGCTTTCCCCGGATGTTCCTGTCTTTATCTTGGAGTCCAATGGACATAATGCCTATGCCAACACCCGCGCCTTTGCACTCGCAGGGGTGACGAAAGATACCCCCGATCCTCCACAGGGGCGTTTTGTTCGAGGGCCGGATGGCAACCTAACCGGTCGTTTGGAAGAACCCCCGGCGTTCCAGCCCTTTATCCGTGTCATGTCCTCGCCAAGTGGCCCCGAATTGGTCGGTTTCTTGCGCGCAGATCTCGATGACGCAGCGGCTAAAGGCTGCACGGCCCTGCATGATTGTGGGATTGGTGGATTATTTGCCGAAGCCGACATTGCTCTAATTCAAGCAGCGCTGAAGGATGAAGCACCCGTGCGTTATGCTGGCCTGCTTGTTTCCACCCATTATGAAAAATGGAAGGAAATGGGCCTGAAACCGGGGCTACATTCACCCAATTTTTCCATCAGCGGCATCAAGGCTTGGTCGGACGGCTCCAATCAAGGCTTGACCGGTTATCAGCGTGCTCCGTATTTGAATTCCACCAATCGTGGCGCGTTGAACTATTCGCCGCAAGAGATTGAGACACTGGTGCGAACCCTTCATTCTGATGGCTGGCCAATTGGCATTCACGCCAATGGGGATGCCGCCATTGATGTGGTGCTTGATGCTTATGAGCGGGGTACCCGCGGCGAAGGCGGCCATAAGCTTCGCCATCGGATTGAGCATTGTAGCATTCTTCATGACGATCAGATCGCCCGAATGAAGGCCTTGGGCATCTCGCCCTCTTTCCTGATCGGCCATGTGCATTATTGGGGTCGGGCGTTCCGCGATCGCTTGTTAGGGCCAGATCGCGCCAACAGACTGGATCCCTGCCGTTCGGCCCTTACTGGAGGCCTGCGGATATCCTTGCATTCGGATTACAATGTCACACCTATTGATCCGCTTCGCTGCATTGAAAATGCGGTCTTAAGGGACATGAATGAAGGCGGCGGCATCTTGAATCCTGACGAGTGTATCACGCCACTTCAAGCAATTCGGGCCATGACCATCGATGCCGCTTGGCAGTGCCACCTCGATCAAACATGCGGGAGCCTAGAGGTTGGTAAGGCTGCTGATCTGGTGGTGTTGGAACGTGACCCGTTGCAGGTAGCGCCTGATACGTTGCGAAAGATAGGCGTTCATTCAACTTGGCTGAATGGCGAAAGCCGATTCAATCCAGCTTCCTAAAGCAGGCAATTTATTCGGCGAGGCTTCTGCTCTGTTGGCGGCAGCTTTCGCCACCCCCACCCCAAAATCAGACCTTCTCCTTTCGGCCAAAACTGGCCGAAAGATTGAAGTGGCACCCAAATTACCCCGATTTCCTTAACTTCAGCCTGACCCGCAACTGACCTGCTTGGCGCGCCACAGCTTTCAAAAATCCTCTGGCTGCGTGCGCGGTACAATCAAATAGCCCAGCTCGGCCTGTTTGCGCCTTTCTTCTTGCTCTGGTCCTACAAAGCGCTAAATCTGATGGCAGAACAAAATCATGGGAGTGGCCAGAATGAGCAGTCTTAAAGATAAGACCCTTTTTATAACAGGGGCATCGCGTGGGATTGGCCTTGCCATAGGGTTGCGGGCTGCCCGCGACGGGGCCAATGTCGTGATTGCGGCCAAAACGTCTGAACCGCACAAGCACTTGCCAGGCACAATTCATTCTGCAGCTGCTGAAATTGAAGCGGCAGGCGGTCAAGCCTTGCCCTTGATGGTTGATGTGCGGGAGGAGGCTTCGGTCCAAGCTGCGGTGGAACAGGCCGTTGCCCGGTTTGGCGGCATCGATATCTGCATCAATAACGCCAGCGCAATCCAATTGACTGGCACGCTGCAGACCGAAATGAAGCGCTATGACCTCATGCATCAGGTCAATGGACGGGGTACTTACCTAGTCAGCCGCGCCTGCATTCCTTTCCTCAAGAAGGCGGCAAATCCCCATGTATTAAACCTTTCACCGCCACTGGACATGAGCCCAAATTGGTTTGGCAATCACGTCGCCTATACGATGGCGAAATATACGATGAGCATGTGCGCGCTTGGTATGGCTGAAGAGTTCAAGCACGACGGAATTGGCTTCAATTGCCTTTGGCCACGCACGGGTATTGCAACCGCCGCAATCCAGTTTGCCTTGGCTGGGGATGAGGGGCTGCGTCACTGCCGCACGGTCGACATTATGGCAGATGCGGCCCATGTGATCCTGACCCGTCCTGCCAAGACCTGCACCGGTAATTTCTTTATCGATGATCTGGTTTTGGCGGAATCCGGGGTGACTTCGTTTGATCACTATCGGGTTGACCCCAGCAAGGATCTGATGCCAGACTTCTTTGTGCCAGCCGATACGCCTTTCCCGCCGGGCGTCTCAATGCACGCGATTGGCTGACATGCCCTCTTAGAATTCGTGTTTAGGGAGAACCGGTAACAGCCAAACTAGGCCTCTGCCTACGACGCGATTTGAGGACTGGCCTTGGGTTCACGAAGGCTTTCCCAATCGCGAAGGCTGCAACTGCTCAGAACTAGCAGGAATTGACAAGAATCGCAGGACTTCGGGGCTTCACGGCCTTGATTTGGCCGTCATGAAGCGGCACGACGCAAGATGAACAATTGCGAATCATCGCAAAAAATAGACTTAGAATCGCGAGAGAAAAATGTTCGGACGCCTCTTCAACTGGTTTTCCAGCGACATGGCAATCGACCTTGGTACAGCCAACACCCTTGTCTATGTAAAAGGTCAAGGCGTGGTCCTCAATGAACCATCCGTGGTTGCCTATCGCCAGCGTGGTGGTCGTAAAGAAGTCCAAGCGGTCGGCCATCAAGCCAAGTTGATGTTGGGGCGCACACCGGGCGAAATTCAGGCCGTTCGGCCGATGCGCGACGGCGTGATCGCAGACTTTGAAGTCGCTGAAGAAATGATCAAGCACTTCATCCGTCGGGTGAACTCTAACAAGGGCTTCCTACGGGGCAGACCCCGGATCATCATCTGTGTCCCATCGGGGGCCACCCCAGTTGAACGCCGTGCTATTCAAGACGCTGCCTTGAATGCCGGTGCCTCAGACGCCTATTTGATTGAAGAACCAATGGCTGCAGCAATTGGTGCCGGCCTAGCCATTGATCAGCCTTCTGGCTCGATGGTGGTCGATATTGGTGGCGGCACGACCGAAGTGGCCGTTCTGTCCCTAGAAGGTATTGTCTATGCGCGCTCTGTCCGAGTTGGCGGCGATCGGATGGATGAGAGCATCATAAATTTCCTCCGCCGCACAGAGAATATGCTGATTGGTGAGACCACAGCAGAGCGGATCAAAAAGGAAATTGGTACCGCAATGCCTCCCGCTGATGGTTATGGCTTGTCTTTGTCTGTCAAAGGCCGCGATTTGCTCAATGGTGTCCCTCGGGAAATCCAAATCTCTGAGCAATTGATCGCAGAAGCTTTGTCCGATCCCGTCGATGAAATCATCGAAGCGGTCCGGGTTGCCTTGGAAACCACGCCACCTGAGCTTGCTGCCGATATCGTCGAAAAGGGGATTATGCTCACCGGTGGTGGCGCGCTGCTTCGGAACTTGGATGTAGTTCTGCGTGAGCGTACGGGCCTGCCTGTCTCCGTGGCCGATGATGCCTTGTCGTGTGTGGTGTTAGGGACCGGCAAGTGCGTCGATAATTTCGAGCAATGGAAGGGTGTTTTGTCCAAGGTCTAGACTGGATAAAGCCCCCATTTGGTAAGGGTTATGCGGTAAAGGAGCAGGGATATGGCGCGCAGAGGCAATCGGCGGACAGGGGGGGCAGGGCCACTCATTGGAGTCGCGGTGCTGTCGGCGCTGATCACGGCCGGGGTCACGATTTTGGTAACAGACCAGCGAAGTGGGTCTGTAGCCGGATTTGCTTCTGATGTTTCTGGTGCGATTGGCGGCGTATTGATGTCGCCTGTGCGTTGGGGCGAAAGCATCGTTTCCTCGACAGGTTCCTTCTTTGGCGGTGCCAGCCTTAATCAGAAACTGAAAGAAGAAAATCGGGCGCTCTTGCAGTGGCGCGACCAAGCCAAAGCGATGGCCGAGCGTCTTGATGCCTATGAAAAGCTACATGGCGTCAAAGCTGAGCAATTGCCGCAAGGCCTAACCGGGCGATTGATCAGCGAAACTAGTGGGCCCTTTGCGAAGTCTGGCATCGTCAATTTAGGGGCGAAAGCAGGCATTAAAGTGAATTGGATTGTGATGAACCAGAATGGTCTGGTTGGTCGCGTGATAGCTGTTGGCAGCGATACCTCGCGTGTTTTGTTTTTGGCCGATGGTGATAGCCGGGTGCCAGTCATGGGCGAAACCACCCGTGCCCGTGCCATTGCGATCGGCGATAAGACCTCAGCACCAAGGCTTGCGCACTTGAATACACCTACTCTGATGCGCGATGGCGAGCGGGTCATGACTTCGGGCGATGATGGTATCTTTCCGCGTGGCATCGCCGTTGGGCAAGCTGGCCTAGCGCCAGACAGGCAATGGCGCGTTCGTTTGGCTTCCGCCGCGGCACCAATTGATTTCGTAAGGTTGGTGCCGCCGTCCAATTTCCCACCGCCCCTAGAGCCGGTGACGGCCCCTTCACTTGCGCCACCTCCAACAGAAGGGGCAATGACCGCGCCGATCCAAGGTGGCGTTTTGCCCCTAGCGGCAGACGCCGCAGGTGTGCCAACCGCGGCAACACCAGAAGCCATTCGCGCCGCGCAGGCCTTGCGTGGCAGTGAAATCGAAGCAGCACGGGCCACGGCCGCCCGCCTTGCGAAAGAGCGCGACGCTGCCCGCGAACAGGCCCGACAGGCAGAAGCAGCGCGTCTTGCGGCTGAAAGCCGTAACGTCCCTGTAGCGGGTACGGCGACCGCATCAGGTTCGAGCTCCAATGCGCCATCCCCTCAATCAGCACCTGCAGCGAACCCACCTGCTACCACACCCAGCGGGGCACCCAAGCAGTGAGCACGCTTCTACCTGGGCGCCCCTCGACCAGGTCACGTCTTTTTTCTGGCTTGGCCATCGTGGCAGGGACAAGCTTGTTAAATCTTGTCTCTCTTACACTTGGCCCGTTTGGCAGTATTTGGCCTGCCAGCCTAATATGGGCAGCATGTGGCTGGGCCAATCAGGGTCCAAATGCAGTCATTGCCCTTTTGTTGTTCGGTCTAGGTCTTTGGGTTGATCTTTTGACTGGTGGGCCTTTAGGTGCTTGGGCCGTCGTTGCCTTGATCGCCCACACGCTGACCATACTGACCGCACGCTTCAGTGTGGCGATGGCCTCCACCCCGATGGGCGCGGCAGCTATCACCGGACTTTTTTTCTTGGTTGCCGCCTTCGTGCTGTCGATTTCAAGTGGGAAAGGGTTTAACGTACTGTCGATCTTGGTCCCGATTATCAGTGCGGTTGTAACCTACCCTTGGGTGGCCGCTTGGTTTGACCTGTCTAAGGATGAAGCATGAGCCAAAGTGGTGGGTCAGATCTGTTTAGCCGACGGGCCTTGGTATTGTCCTCGCTTGGCGGGCTCTATTTTGCTGTGCTCGGCTTGCGTATGGCGCAGCTTCAGATCTTTGATAATGATGAGTTCCGGCTAGAAGCTGCCGAGAACCAGTTCAACCTTTTGGTCAATCCAGCCTCACGCGGGCCCGTTTATGATCGCTTTGGCGTGCCGCTGGCAGTCAACCGGCGTGACTTCCGTGTGTCTATTATGCGCGAAGATGTCGACGATCTGCCCAAGACGATTGGCGCTTTGGCTTCCATTCTGCGTATGTCGCCCGAGAATACCAAAGAATCCTTAAGCGAAGCAAAAATCTCACCCCGCTTCATGCCCTCCATGGTAGCTGAGAATCTGTCTTGGGAAGATTATTCGAAGGTAAGTGTCTATGCCGCCTCTTATCCGGGGGTCCGTTGCGAGATGGGGGAGGCGCGCAATTACCCGCTGGCTGAAAGTATGGCTCATGTTTTGGGCTATGTAGCGAAAGCCAATGACACGGATGTCTTGACGGACCCACAGGCCCGTCATCCTGGTATCAGGGTCGGTAAAGAGGGTATTGAAAAGGCACAAGAAAAAGGCCTTAAAGGGGTGCATGGCGCAACCAAGCTAGAGGTCAATGCCCATGGCCGCGTAATCCGCGAGGTGGTCGACCCGCGCCTAAATCCTAAAAGTGGGACACCAATCGTCCTCACCATTGACGCAGAAATTCAACAAGTTGCCTATGACCAGTTCCAAGCGAGGGAAGAACGTCCCGCCGAGGCAGGTTCGGCGGTGGTTATGGATATTCGAACGGGCGAGCTTTTGGCTCTGGTTTCATCCCCAAGCTTTGACCCTAATAAGTTTGTTGACGGTATAAGTCGCACCGACTTCAATGAGTACAACAATGCGGAGATGCGCCCGTTATATCACAAAGCGGTGCGCGGCATTTATCCCCCAGGTTCGACCTATAAGATGGTGACAGCCTTGGCTGCCTTGGAAGCTGGCATTACAGACCCCGAAGAGACCATCAACTGCCCGGGCTTTTATATGTTGGGCAACCACCGCTTCCATTGTCATTCTCGGGGCGGCCACGGCAGCGTCAATTTGAATACAGCAATAAAGGTTTCCTGCGACGTCTATTTCTATGAGATGGGCAAGCGGATTGGTGGCGACAAAATGGCCGAGGTGGCGCGTGGCTTTGGCTTTGGTCAGCGCTTTGACCTAGGGATCCCAGGGATTTCCGCGTCACATGTTCCCGATAATGCGTGGAAGATGAAGAATCGCGGCCAGCCTTGGGCGGTTTATGATTCACTCAACGTGGCAATTGGTCAGGGTTTGATTGCCGCAACCCCTTTGCAAATGGCCGTTATGACGGCACGCATTGCCTCGCAGGGTAAAGCGGTTGTACCGCGCTTAATCCGCGAGGGGCCAGGGGCTGTGCCCATTGCGCCGTTTGAGTCCTTGCCCTTTAGCTTCGAGAATATGCGTCTTGTCCATCAAGGCATGATCGCTGTGTCTAACGAGGCTGGTGGTACCGCACGGGGTGACCTTGGTATTGAGGGTGTGCGCATGGCAGGTAAAACCGGTACGGCGCAAGTGAGACGGATTACGATGGCAGAGCGGCGCACCGGCGTTCGCTCTAATGCGTCGCTACCTTGGAAACAGCGTGATCACGCATTGTTTGTCTGTTATGCCCCGGCTGAAGACCCCAAATATTGTTGCGCATTGGTGGTTGACCATGGTGGCGGGGGTGGTGCGGCAGCTGCGCCCCGGGCAC
>JBEIEG010000117.1:0-7894 GCA_040383035.1 Hyphomonadaceae bacterium
CGTTCGGCCTGCAGTTCGGAAAGTCGTTTTTCCTTGATCCCTCCCGCGATAACATCGGGCGTCGCTGTCGAGGCCTTGGCTACATCACGTTCAGCGTCGCGGTAACGCACAATCACTGCCTCAAGGGCGGTTGCAGCAGCTTTGACTTCTTCCTGTCTACTTCTAACATTAACGGGATTTTGTGCGGCGACAGGCTTGGCCTTTTCCGCCGCGAGTTGCTCTCGCGCCAATTTTAAGTCCGCACGCGCCTCTTTCAAATCCTCTAAAGCGGTCGTCATGCGGTCGCTTGAAGCGCTTATCCGGTCTACGGTCGTTTCGGTATTCTGCTTTACAAAGCTTGGGCCCCCAACAAAGGCGAAGACCAAAAACATGGCAAAGATCGAACCTAGGAATACAGTCGCGGGCGGCACATAGCGGCTGCGGTGGCCCATAACATAATTGCGCGTCATCGTTCCGGGACGGAAAATCAGCATCGGCAAAGAGCGCCATGTCTTGGAATCAACGTGCGTGATCCCATGCACCACCTCTTCCAACACATGCAGGAAGGAGCGGTGAACATGGGCAGTCTGGCCGCACGCGTGGCAATAATCGCCTGCTAGAATGGTGCCACAATTTTTACAGGCGGTACCGATCAGGGCGCTGTGATTCTTTCCAGCACTGCCAGAGGGCGCATCAACGGCCAAGGGGCCTGAATTTTCAAGATTTAGTTCTGCCGCGCCGTCCATAATCGCCCCTCACCCGCCAGCCTAGCTTTGGCTGTGCGGGCGAAAGCGGTCAAGACCCCATTAGGACCGATTTGCCCAAGCAGGCGGCCTTTTCTCCAGAAAAGCGGCCAGACCTTCTTGCCCCTCTGCGCTAGCCCGGCGCTTGGCAATACGTTTTGCCGTTTCGTGGGCAAGGTGCATGTCAATCGGCCGGTCGGTTACATCGCGGACCAATTGCTTGGCCTCACGCACGGCTTCTGGCGCTGCGGTAAAGGCCAAATCTGCAAGTTTTTCTTCCCGCTTTGCCAAATCATCAAGGTCACTCGCGACTTCTTGAATCAAGCCCAAAGCCAAAGCGCGCTCAGCATCAAAGGGCATGGCAGTGGCAAACAAAGCGCGCGCTTGGCGGGCCCCGATAGCCTCAACCACATAGGGTGAGATCGTCGCTGGCGTGAGGCCTAAGCGAACTTCTGTAAAGCAGAAGCGCGTCCCAGATAGAGCGATGGCATAGTCGCACGCGGCGACAAGGCCAGCGCCGCCGCCAAAGGCACCACCTTGAACCAAGGCAACCGTCAATTGAGGTAAGCTGTGAAGAGCAAGCAGCATCTTGGCCAAGGCAACAGCATCCGCCTCATTATCCTCTTCATCGTGACGGGCTTGGCGTTGCATCCACTCAAGGTCTGCGCCAGCACAGAAAGTTGTTCCTGCACCCTTGATCAGGACAATCCGGACCCCTTCAGACACACGCAGCGTCTCAAAAATGTCGGTCAGAAAAGAAATCATTTCTTCGTCAAAAGCATTCTTCTTGTCCGGACGGTTCAGCGTGACCATGGCTGCACCATCAGGCGAAATCTGCAAGAGAACGGGGTCGGCGCTTCGGTCTGCTTCTACCATCTGAGTTTCTCTCCTATTACATCCGGAAAACACCGAAACGGGGTGGTCCTATTGGGGCACCTGCGACACTTGCCAAAGACATGGAAACCACGCGCCTTGTTTGGGCGGGATCGATGATGCCATCATCCCACAAACGCGCAGTTGAATAATACGGATCGCCCTCTTCCTCATACTTCTGCCGGATGGGGCTTTTGAAAGCTTCTTCCTCATCGGCAGACCAAGCACCACCTTTGGATTCTATACCGTCCCGACGCAACGTCGCCAGCACGCTTGCAGCCTGTTCGCCGCCCATGACACTGGTGCGGGCATTAGGCCAAGTCCACAGAAAGCGCGGCGAATAGGAACGGCCACACATGGCGTAATTGCCCGCCCCATAAGAGCCGCCGATCACAACGGTAAGCTTGGGTACATTGGCGCACGCCACAGCCGTCACCATTTTTGCGCCATCCTTGGCGATGCCGCCTGCCTCATAATCCTTGCCAACCATAAAGCCCGAGATGTTCTGCAAAAACAACAGCGGAATTTTGCGCTGGCAGGCTAGCTCGATGAAATGCGCGCCCTTCTGGGCGCTTTCAGAAAACAATACGCCGTTATTGGCTATAATCGCCACAGGCCAGCCATCAATATGAGCAAACCCTGTGACGAGGGTTTCGCCATAAAGCTTTTTGAATTCATGGAATTCAGAGCCATCGACGAGCCGAGCGATGATTTCGCGCACATCATAGGGGGTCCGCACATCGTCTGGAATGATGCCGTATAGCTCAGCCTCAGACTCCAAGGGGGAGCGTGGTGTTATGCGGCGAATATGGCCTTCTGGATCGTCCAACGTAGCCACACATTGGCGGGCCAACTCCAAAGCATGGGCGTCTGACACCGCATAATGGTCTGCCACACCGGATTTGCGGGCATGGACATCTGCTCCACCTAGCTCTTCTGCCGTAACTGTCTCGCCCGTGGCCGCTTTTACCAAAGGCGGGCCGCCTAGGAAGATCGTACCTTGTTTGCGTACAATGATGGTCTCATCGCTCATCGCAGGAACATAAGCACCCCCCGCCGTACAAGAGCCCATGACGACAGCAATCTGGGCCAAACCCATCGCACTCATATTGGCTTGATTATAAAAAATGCGGCCAAAATTATCGCGGTCTGGAAAGACCTCTGCTTGGTGGGGCAAGTTTGCTCCGCCCGAATCGACCAGATAGATGCAGGGCAGACGGTTTTCCATCGCCACTTCTTGCGCCCGCACATGCTTCTTGACGGTCATTGGGTAATAAGTGCCACCTTTAACGGTCGGGTCATTACACACAATCATCGCCGGACGACCGCAGACATGGCCAATACCCGTGATCAGGCCAGCACCGGGAATATCTTCGCCATAGAGCCCATTGGCAGCCAAAGCCGACAGTTCAAGAAACGGACTACCAGGATCAAGGAGTGCCTCAACGCGAGCTCGGGGCAGTAATTTACCCCGGCTTTCATGGCGGTGTCGGGATTCCTCTGACCCGCCTAAAGCAGAGCGGCTGGTATGATGGCGTAATTGCTCCACAAGGCCCGCCATCTTTTCCTGATTGCGGACGAATGCAGGCGAGGCAGAATCGATTCGACTGGTCAAACGGCTCAAGTGACACTCCACAGGCAGGTTTTATCGCACGTATCCGGCGTTGACACTCGTTTAACAGGCTTCTGCCACAATGTCATAGACATAGGCTCACTTTGGGCCCGTGCATTCTGCCCCTTGCGAGGCCTTTGGTGCAATTAGCTTGGTTCAGACTGCCAGTGGTTAGAATAAATGAGGACAGCCCTTTGAAGATCATCACAACAACCATTTCTGCCCTCGCCCTGATGAGTGCTCTTTCCCCAGTCGCCGCTTTTGCGATTGAACCCGCTTGGGTTGGTGTTCGCGCTGGTACTAACGGTGTCGGGGGCGAAGTCGGTGTACGTATCTTGCCGACCGTGGTGTTGCGGGGCGTCGTTCAAAGCTACGATTATGGCTATGACCAATCGATTGACGGCGTTGCCTATAATGGCACACTTAAGCTCGGTTCTTATGGTTTGCAGGCTGACTTTCGTCCTCCCATTGTACCTTTCTATTTGACAGCCGGTATCTTCACCAATGACAATCAGTTTGACTTGGTCGCGACCCCTGCAACCAATGTGATGATTGGCAACACGACATATACCCCAGCGCAAGTCGGCACATTGAACACCAAAGCGACGTTTGACGATGTCGCTTATTTCGTTGGTGCCGGCGTAAAACTGGAACTGGGCCCAATCGAAACAGCACTTGAAGCAGGTGTCTATTACCAAGGCGATCTGAAAGTGGTGTACACTTCGACAGGTCTTCTGGCATCAAATCCATCGTTCCAAACGGATTTGGCACTTGAATCTGCGAAAATCGTGGATGAATTAGACGCAGCGCGTTATTGGCCGATGGTAACCCTACACGGCCGCTACAAATTCTAAGTCACGAAGGAGATCCGCCATGAAGCACAGCTGGACTTTGTTTCATGGTGGTTACTTCCAATGATACCCTTTGACTTTGCCGCCATTCCATTTTTGCGAGATGTTGGCCCGGCAGCGATCAAAGACGTTGAAAAATCCGCGATTTGGTACTCATTACCGGGCGGATGGCCATTATTTTTAGAGAGCGAGCCAGCTGACACCCTATGGTTTGTCCGCTCTGGGTCGTTGGGCGCTTTCCGGCGTAGCAACGATGGGTCAAACGAGTTCATTGGCCATATCCGTCAAGGCGAACCTGTCGGTGAAATGGCTCTGGTTGCGGGAGAGCCTCATAGTGCGTCTGTCTTTGCGCTACGGGACACCGAACTTCTCGCCTTAGACCGGGCTGCGTTTAATCGCTTGATCCGCCGACATCCCCAATTGATGCAAAATCTTGCGCGAACCATGCTGTTTCGGTCGCGCCAAAACCGCCGACGTAATCCCCGCTCTGATCCGCGTGTATTTGGACTATTGGCCGCTTCGCCCTCCATCGACATCCTGAAACGCGCCCATCTGTTGAAGGATGCGCTCGCTAAGCTCGGCAAGAGAGCCGTCGTGGTTGGCCCTGAAGCTGTTACCCAGACAACCTCATGGTTTGATGAAATCGAGACTTGGAACGATATCGTCCTTCTCGCCGCTGACCTAGGGGATGGCGGCTGGACGAAGCTTTGTTTGCGACAGGCGGATCGGCTTTGGGTTTTTGGACGCGCCGATACACCCCCGCCAGAAATGATCCTCCCGGACGGATCTTCCCCTGCCCGCCAGTTTCAATTGGTCGATACCATTTTGGTTGGGCCTCAAGATCGTTCCGTCGTGGAGGTCAAAGGCTCCTATGCCAAAGCTTGGAGTAGCGCGACGCAGGGTCAGCGCTTGTTTCATTGGCGGCAGGATCAGCATCAGGATGTGATGATGCTGGCCCGGATCCTGTCGGGCACATCGATTGGTCTGGTGTTAGGCGGAGGCGGTGCCCGCGCCTATGCCCATATCGGGGTGGTTCGGGCCCTGCGTGAGACCGGGATCTCGTTTGACTTTGTCGGCGGCACCTCGATGGGTGGGGTGATTGCAGCCTGTGTTGCCTTGGGCTGGGATGATGGCGAGATTGAACGGCGGATCTGGGACAGTTTCGTGCGCGACAATCCGTTGAATGACTATGTTTTGCCCGTTGTCGCCATGACCTCTGGGGTAAAGGTCGATCAAAGGCTTTTGAACAATTTCGGCGATATTCTGATCGAGGACATGCCACGCTCCTTCTATTGCCTCTCGACTAATTTAACATTGGGCATGCCTAAGCTTCATCGGAGCGGTGTCTTGCGCGACGCCCTGCGGGCTTCCATCGCGCTACCGGGCATTCTGCCCCCTGTGGTGTCGGGTGACGACATACTGGTCGATGGTGCCGTGCTCGATAATTTCCCGATCAACTCTATGATCGACCTCCATCGCGGACCCAATATTGGGGTGGACGTGACCCGTCAGCGCGCCTTGAATCCTGACGAATTTCGTAAGCCTGAGGGGTTCTTCAGTTGGATTACCCGCCATGGACTGCACGCCGCTCCGCCCATTGCTGAACTGCTGATGCGGTCGGCAACCGCGACGCTGGACCCTGCGAAATCACGCGACAAAACCGATTTGTTGATTGTGCCAGATATGGCAGGGATCCAGCTGCGCGATTGGAAGGCCTTTGATGCAGCAGTTGAGACCGGATATCGCGCCGCAACCCGCGCCATCCAAAGCGCACCCGATGTGCTGAAGCCCCTTCTCGGTTAACATCTTGGGCACGTGTGCGGCAATTATTGTGGAAACTCGCCTGATTTTATCCCGCGCTTGCCCATTTTCTGCCGCAACCAGCCGCTAGAGCAATTAACTAAGCTTCGAATAAAAGGGATTTGATGTGCGATTGATTGTGGCCTCAAGTGTGGCGTTGGCAGTTGTTGTGTCGTTTGGACTAGGCGTTGTGGTGGGCAAGTTTGTTTTGTCTCAAGATCAACCCCTCGCCAGTGCACCCACCAATGCGATCATGGGGCCAGTCGGATTGGATAATCCTTTGGCCGATCCCGATGCAGTTTTGTCCAACGACCCCAGCATTATGGCACCTGCTCCGCCCGCTGTGCCGGCACAGCCGCTAGCCGGCCCAAATGAAGTGGTGATTCCAACCCCTGGGCCACTGGTCGCTGGCGAAGGGCCGCGCGCTGAATCCGATGCCGCGATGGCTGCTGGCAGCCCGGTTTCCCAATGTGATGTAAAAGTAAGCCAAGCGACCGCCATCCGGTCTTGGAAGGCAGCCGACCGGGTAACCATCATGGCGACCGGTAATGACTGTGCGTCTGGCAGCATAAGGGTGACCCTAGAAACCAACGAAGGGCGCGCGCTTTACACGTTACAAGCCCCAGCCCGCGACTTTGGCATCCCAGCAACCGCAAGCCCCGATCAAGTTCGCGATCGCTTAACGACGCTGTTACCAGCTCAGGCAGTAAAGTCATCCGCATACCCCGCTTGGGCCGAGGGCAGCGAAAGCCCAACACGCAGTGAGTTCACGCGCGAGACCTATGAAGCCATTCGCCAAGCCGATGCGCCGGTCGTCTGCCTTAAGTTACCAACGTCGGCCCTACGCTGCGTCGCCCAAGACCCTAAATCCGGCCAATTACGCGTGTTTGCCCGCGGCTGAGGCTTGATCACTTTTCCGTGATTAAATTGCAGTCATAATTGCGTTCTGGGGGTGCATCCGCGCACAATTTGGCTCATCCATATACCCAACGAAAGATGTGGTTTCTTGTTTCGTGAGGGGTATATAAACGATGGAACGTAGAGATTTCTTGGCGGGGAGTGTCGCAACTTTGACTTTGACTAATGGTTCGGCCGCACTGGCCGCAAAAGCGAAAGCAAAAGCCCCTGCGCGGCTAAACCCACTTTTGGCGAAATGGGACACACCGTGGGGTGTACCGCCCTTTGCTGAAATCAAAACGAGCGATTTTGAACCCGCGATCGACATTGGCATGGCACGCGGCCGCGCCGACATTGACGTGATTTCTGCGGCAAAGACCCCTGCCACCTTCGATACTGTCATCGTCCCAATGGAAAAGGCCGGGCAAGATCTCAACCGCGCCACCACGGTATTCTATAATCTGACAGGCATGCTCAGCACACCGGCAATACAAAAGATTGAAGGCAGTCTGTCCTCCAAGCTGTCGGCCCATGCCAGCGCCATCAATCAAGACCCAAAGATTTTTGCGCGCGTAAAAGCTGCCTATGACAGTCGCGCCGCGCAAAATCTGACCGGACCCCAGACCAAGCTGTTGGAAGAAACCTATGCTGGATTTGTCCGCAGTGGTGCCCTTCTGAACGCAGCCCAGAAAAAGCGCGTGGCAGAGATTGATGCTCGCCTATCCACGCTACAGGTTGAGTTTGGTCAGAATGTGCTGGCAGACCAGTCGAGCTTTGCTTTGCCGTTGAAAACCAAAGAAGATTTGGCAGGCCTTTCGGAAAGCTTTATCGCCGCCGCCGCTGCAGAAGCCAAAGAGCGCAAGATAGATGCTTTGGGCGTCGTGACCTTGTCGCGCTCGAGCTGTGAGCCTTTCTTGACCAGGTCGACCCGGCGCGATTTGCGTGAGGCCGTCCAGAAAGGCTGGATGGCGGTCAGTGGCACCCCAGGCAAAAGCGATAACCGGCCTCTGATCCCAGAGATCGTCAATCTGCGCAACGAAAAGGCGAAACTGTTAGGCTTTAAGTCGTTTGCCCATTTCCAGCTCGATAACAAAATGGCCAAAACGCCGGAAGCGGCGATGGACATGATGATGGGGGTC
>JBEIEG010000118.1:0-7874 GCA_040383035.1 Hyphomonadaceae bacterium
AAAAAGCGCGCCTAACTGAGCTGCAGGGGCACGAGCGCTGCGATATTTGGGGTCTACGCGCTCCTGCCCCTGCTCGTTTTGCGGACAATAGTGACACGTCTACTTTGCGCAAGGAATGACGTTTCAACTTTGCTTTGACATATGACATAGTCTTCTTTCGGGCGAATTCGCCAACTCCCCCACTAGACCCGCACCCATCATCGGCCTACGTCAAACCGAACACCGCCACACAACAGAATTGGATCGTCCATGTTTAACCTACCCCTCACCAGTTTGGTCACGCTTGGTGCGATCATCCTCTTCTTCGTGATGGGATTGCGGGTTGCCAAAGCTCGCGGCACCTACAGCGTTCCAGCCCCTGCTACCACAGGCGATCCCATTTTTGAGCGTCATTTTCGGGTTCAAATGAATACACTGGAATGGCTGGCCATGTTCTTGCCCGCCTTATGGCTCGGGGCCGTTTGGCATTCAGATGTGGTTGCAGCAGGACTTGGCCTTGTCTGGATCATTGGGCGGATCATCTACATGGTGACCTATGTCGCAGATCCAAAGAGCCGTTCGTTAGGTTTTGTGATTCAAATGTTGGCGACGTTGAGTTTGATTTTGCTGACTTTGTTTCACATCGTCAGCACCTTCCTGTAAAAGCTGTAATAACAGCATACTAAGTTGGCATCAGGAGATGGACTATGAAGTTTTTGGTCTTGGGCTTAGCCGGCGCAATTGGTGCAGCGCTAGTGCTAGCCGCTACGGCAACCAGCCAATCAGCACCCCAAAAGCTAAAAACTGTCCCTCAACCTGCGAAAGCCGCGGCCATGTCGTCACCAGATTTGTTTGAAGGCCTCATGGGCGGCCAAGTCAATCTCGCCGAGTACCGCGGTAAGGTCGTGCTCGTGGTCAATACGGCCTCGCAATGCGGCTATACTGGTCAATATGGAGGCCTCGAGACGTTGTGGAAATCACGCCAACGTGAAGGCTTGGTCATTGTGGGTGTGCCCTCGAATGACTTTGGTGGCCAAGAACCCGGCAGTGCGACCGAAATCAAGAAATTCTGTGAACTCAATTATGGCGTCACCTTCCCGATGGCTGCCAAGTACACGGTACGTGGGCCCAGCGCACACCCATTTTATCGCAATGCTTTGAGCGTGTTAGGGCCGAAAGCTGAGCCTAAATGGAACTTCCATAAGATTTTGATTGGTAAAGATGGTCGGCCCGTGGCCGCGTTTGCGTCTGCCGTCACACCTCAATCGGCAGAGCTATCTCAAGCGATCACGTCTGCACTGGCCTTACCTAAGCGGTAATTGCTTTGGTTCCAAGAGGTTGGCAAAAGGGCTTGGCGTTTGAGGCAAAGGATGACAAGGTCAAAACGATGAGCCTGAAGTAACAAGGGCCACAGGGGGAAACATGGCGGCCGATGTCGAAAAGTCCAACAAAACGGGCTCCAAAGTCGCTTTGTCTCGAATTCTTGCTTTTTCGGCACCTAGCCTCCCTCTTGCTGCGCTTGGCCTGCCCTTGGTCGTTCAACTGCCACCCCATTACGCGGGCTATATTGGTCTTGAGATTGGGGTTGTAGGCGTTCTCTTTATGCTTGCGCGCATTCTCGACATTGGTGTTGATGTCACCATCGGCCTCGCCATGGACCAAACTCGCACGCGCATCGGCAGGTTCTCGCCTTGGCTCGTGATGTCTATACCGGTCATTATGGTTGGTTCTTACTTCCTCTTTATGGCAAAGCCAGGTGCCGACGCGGCCTATCTGGGCTTCTGGCTGTTCTTCACATATGTGGGCTTCTCCATGGGGTCACTGTCGCAAATGTCGCTGGGCGCAACCTTGAGCGACAATTATCATGAGCGGTCGCGCGTGTTTGTCTTCTGGCAAGCCGGCAACGTCTTGGGCATGCTCATGGTGCTGATGATTCCTGTCTTGATCCACTCAGGGGGCGGGTCTGCGGCCAGCGGCGTGCGAGGCATGGGCTGGTTCATCGTCATTCTCATGCCCCTTACCGCCTTGTTAGCGGCAGTCTTTGCCAAGGAAGAATCACCTAAAGCTTCTGCCAAAAAGACCAATTTAAAAGATGTTATTTCTCTATTTAAATCAGATGCGTGCCGACGTTTGTTGCTATGTGATCTTCTCTTGATGTTTGGCTCTGGCGTAACGGGTGGGTTGTTCCTTTTCTATTTTGATGCGGTCAAAGGCTATGGCGGCTTGGCAGCAGCCCTGTTGCTGATCTACTTCATCGCGGGCCTGATCGGCGCACCACTTTGGACCCTCATTGCACGCCGCTGGGGCAAGCACGTCTCTCTCATCTGTGCGTGTCTCTATGCGGCTGTCAGCCAGCCATTGATCATGTATCTGCCGGAGAACAATTTTGTTGCGGCAGCGATCGGAATGTCTGTGGCTGGGATTGTTTATACTGCAGGGGCCTATCTCCTGCGTGCCATGATGGCCGATATTGGTGACGAGGATTTGTTGCAAACCGGGCAAGACCGGACAGGTCTTCTTTACGCGTTTGTGACGTTGACGGGTAAATCGGGCTATGCGTTGGCCGTAGGTGTCACGTATGTGGGGCTTGGACTATTTGGGTTTAACTCTAAGCTAGGGGCAGAAAACACCCCGGAGGCACTGGCTGGCTTAACCCTCCTCTTCCTAGGTCTCCCGGTTGTGGTCAATTTATTAGGTGCCTTGTTGCTCCTGAAATATCCCATCGACGCCAAGCGTACGGCGGAGCTTCAGGCCGAGATTGCTGCCAAGCGGAGCCTCGACGAAGAAGCATCTTTGCGCGGCTAGAATCGGATCATAGAGGGGGCATGACCGTTCCCTCCCCCATCGACCGACTCCTCAACATTATGGCGGCCCTGCGCACCCCGGAAACGGGCTGTCCTTGGGACCTAGAGCAAAGTTTTGCCACCATCGTGCCATACACGATTGAAGAAGCCTATGAAGTGGCCGATGCGATTGCGCAGGGCAATTTGGTCTCGTTGAAAGAGGAATTGGGTGATCTCTTGTTCCAAGTGGTCTTCCACGCCCGCATGGCTGAAGAGCAGGGCTCGTTTGACTTCAATGACGTTGTCCAAGGCCTTTCTGACAAGATGGAAGCCCGTCATCCCCATGTCTTTGGTACACACGCGATCGAGACCGCCGAGCAGCAAACCCAGAATTGGGAGGTTATGAAAGCAAAAGAGCGCGCCGCTAAACGCGCTGACGATCCCAGTCTCTTAGCCGATATACCCTTGGCTTTGCCGGCCTTGATGCGCGCAGAGAAATTGACCAAACGTGCCGCGCGCGTCGGCTTTGATTGGCCAAGCTTAAATGAGGTTTTCGAAAAGCTCACCGAAGAGATTGGTGAAACCCAGGAAGCGATTGCCGAAGGCGATCAGGCCCATATCGAAGAAGAAATCGGCGACGTCTTATTTGTATTGGCAAATTTAGCCCGCAAGGCCAAAATTGACCCCGAGGTCGCACTTCGCTCTGCCAATGCTAAGTTTGAGCGCCGTTTCCGTTGGATTGAAGAGGCCCTCCAGCGCGACGGAAAAACCCCTGAAGCCTCAAGCCTCGAGGAAATGGACGGGCTCTGGAACCTCGCCAAGCGGCACGAACGGAACCTCTGACAAAATTTGCGGCCATTGCGCCACAAAGCGCGCGGCATCATCGGCGGTGAGGCGGACCTTCAGATGGGTAAAGCCTTGCTCGTCGGTCTCTTCATGTCGAACGGCACCTTTGCGGAACAACCAAGCCCGCGCTGCACCTTGATCGGGGCCAATCACGAGGTCTACTGGCCTAGCATCAAGCGCCAACTCTGAATCAATTAAGGCAAAGAGGTCCTTGACCCCTTCCCCAGTTAGAGCCGACACACATAGGCCCTGTGCCGTGCCATCCAATCCAGACGCCGCGGCCCGCGCCCGAACAAAAGCGGCCCCATCTTCGTCCAAAGCGTCAATTTTGTTCCACGCTTCGATCAACGGCGGACGGCTTTCATGCTCTGACAACACGCGATCTAACACCAGTTCCACGTCGCGGCGCTGATTATCACTCTCAGCGTGCGCAATATCGCGGACATGCACCAAAAGGTCGGCTTGAGCGACTTCTTCCAAGGTTGCCCGAAAAGCGGCGACCAATTCTGTTGGCAGGTCTGTGATGAAGCCCACGGTATCGGATAAAATCACATCGCGACCCGTCGGGGTCCGAACGGCCCGCAAAGTGGTATCCAACGTGGCGAAGGGCATGTCTTTGGCCAACACGTCCGCTGAGGCAGCCCGATTGAATAAGGTCGACTTTCCAGCATTGGTATAGCCAACCAAAGCAATGACTGGATAAGGCACGCGTTTCCGGCTGGCCCGTTGCAGGGCACGGGTACGCTTAACTTCTTCCAGTTCTTTTTTCAGCTTGAGGATTTTGTCTGCGATCATGCGGCGATCAAGCTCGATCTGCCGCTCACCGGGGCCGCCAGTCTTACCGGTGCCGCCGCGTTGGCGCTCCAAGTGGGTCCAGGTTTTAACCAAGCGCGACTTCTCATAGCTGAGACGCGCCAATTCGACCTGCAACCGCCCTTCTCTTGTTCGAGCGCGGCGGGCAAAGATTTCAAGGATTAGCCCAGTGCGGTCGACGACCTTGACCTGAAGCTCTTTCTCAAGATTGCGTTGTTGAACCGGCGACATCTGATCATCGAGGATCAAAACTTCGACTTTCAGCTCTTCACAATGCGCCTTGATCTCTTCGATCTTGCCGGTCCCAAAATAGGCACCGGGACGGACTTGCCGCAGGGGCTCAAGCCGCGCGTCGGCGACTTCCAGATCAAGAGCTTCTGCAAGGCCACTGGCCTCGATAAGTCGTAGTTCAGGGTCACGACTGGCAGAGGCGTCGCTTCGTAGGGGGTGGATGACCAAGGCCCGCTGCACGGGCGCCTGACGATCGATCAAATGCAATTATCCTAGCTCTATTGCGTGCATACAGACCATCTGTGCCCGCGACGTCATGAGCCTGAAGACGTTTAATGACAAGAAAGACTTAGTCTAGGTCCGCAGGATCGCCCTCAAACATCTGGACCGGTGCGCCGGGCATAATGGTTGAGATGGCATGCTTATAAACCAATTGAACCTGACCGTCGCGGCGCAACAACACACAAAAATTGTCAAACCAAGTTACGACGCCTTGAAGTTTCACACCATTCACCAAAAAGATGGTCAGTGGGGTGCGGGATTTCCGGACTGCGTTTAAAAATGTGTCCTGAAGGTTCTGTTTTTTGTCGGCAGACATTGTTAGCCCTGTCTTTTCTTGGGTGACGCACCTCGTCACCTGATTCCCTCATTAGGCAGTCCTTCTCTGAAAATTCAATCCAGAAGGGTGCTGTCTATGACTTTTTTACTGATGTTTGCTGAGAAAGATAGGTTTCGCGCAGTTTCCTCGCAATTGAGCCGGGTGTGCCATCGCCGATTTTGTGACCATCGAGCCCAATCACTGGGGTAACAAAGCTGGTAGCCGATGTAATGAAGGCTTCTTGCGCAGATAATGCTTCGTCTCGGGAAAAGGCCTTTTCTTCAAAGGCAAAGCCCAATTCTTGCGCAGTCTTGATGATCGTGTCGCGCGTAATCCCACGCAAAATGGCGTGGGTAGCAGGACGCGTTCGTAACAGACCCTCAGAATCAACAATCCAAGCGTTCTGTGCAGTACCTTCAGTAACCATGCCTTCAGAATCGACAAACCAAGCATCCGCAAAGCCCGCTTCGAGGGCGGCTTGTTTCGCCAGAACATTAGGCAAGAGATTGACGGTTTTGATATCCACCCTGCCCCAGCGATTGTCTGGGCAAGTTTGAACCTGAATTCCTTTGGCCGCGCGCGCATCCGCTTGGACCATGTTCATAGGACGTGCCGTCAAGATAATGCTCGGACGCGAATGGGCAGGAAACGGATGATCCCGACGGGCTACGCCGCGAGAGATCTGGAGATACACCAAGCCATCCTTCAGCTTATTACGCGCCATCAGTTCCCGTACGATCACCATCAGGCTGGCATTGCTCATAGGTGCCTTGATCTGCAGAGCTGCTAGAGATCGTGCCAGCCGTGCGAGATGACCTTCTGAATCAAACAAGATCCCACCACGAACCGCCCAGACTTCATAAACGGCATCGCCAAATTGCAGACCGCGATCTTCAACATGGATCGAGGCGTCACCATGGCGCACAAATTGGCCATCGACATAAGCAATTCTTGGCACTTTTAACCCTCCAAATCGAAGCCGCGGGTACCTTCAACACCGAGGCTTTTCAGTTTGCGGTGCAAAGCCGACCGTTCCATCCCAATGAATGACGCGGTTCGCGAGATATTGCCACCAAAGCGCGTGATTTGAGCTGCCAGATATTCCCGTTCAAACAATTCGCGTGCTTCGCGCAGTGGCAAAGATACCAATTGATGCAGGCCCGTTCGGTCGGCCAGTTCGCCAACGCCAACGCCGTCTAGCGCCAGGGCGGCCGCATCGATCGGTTCACTTGAATCGCCAGAGGCTAGGATCAGCATACGTTCCACCAAGTTACGCAATTCGCGCACATTGCCTGGCCAGCTCGCTGCCTGCATGGCCGCCAATGCTTCGGGTCCAAAATGGCGCTGGGCAACGCCATTGGCTTCGGCGACACGCTTGGAGAAGTGCTCTACCAAGCGGGGCACATCATCACGTCGTTCTGCTAAGGCAGGCGAACGAATAGGCACGACATTGAGGCGGTGGTAGAGATCTTCGCGGAAGCGACCCAAGCTAATGGCTTCTCGCAAGTCACGCGCTGTTGAGGAAATCACCCGCACATTGACCGAAACATCGCTACTGCCGCCTAAGCGCCGGAAGCGTTGTTCTACCAACACGCGCAGGATCTTAGACTGCGTTTCCGTTGGCATTTCGGCGATTTCGTCAAGCAATAGGGTGCCGTTATGGGCGTGCTCAAACACCCCGATCTTGGTGGGCCGGCCTTCGCTGGTTTCTTCGCCGAAGAGTTCGGATTCCATGCGCTCTGGTGCAATCGCTGCTGCCGAAATGACGACGAACGGCCCATCGGCGCGCTGAGAGCCAGCATGCAGGGCCCGCGCAATCACTTCTTTGCCAGAACCAGATGGGCCCGTGATCAGCACGCGGCTGTTCATTGGGGCGATTTTCTCGATGGCAGAGCGCAATTGCAACATGACCGTACTTTCGCCGATCAACTCATCACCCGCCACAGCGCGGGCGCGCAGCGCCATGTTTTCGCGCCGCAAACGTGCGCTTTCGAGCGCGCGGCTGATGATCAAGATCAATCGGTCGGACTTGAATGGCTTCTCAATAAAGTCAAACGCCCCGCGTTTGAGCGCACTGACAGCGGTTTCGATCGTGCCATGGCCAGAGATCAGAACGATTGGGATGGTTGGGTCTATGCCTTGCACGACCGACAGGATTTCTAGCCCATCGAGACGGCTACCTTGCAACCAAACGTCCAAGACGACCAGATCAGGGCGCCGGGTACGAAAGGCATCTAACGCGCCGTCTGAATCAGCGGCATAGCGAACGACATAGCCTTCGTCTTCTAAAATGCCGCCAACCAAATCACGAATATCGGCTTCATCGTCAACGATTAGAATTTCAGCTGCCATGGGGAGACTCCGAGCTTAAGTGCTCTTGTTGGGATGTGTTTATGTCGGGGGTGCTTGCGGCATTGTCGGCCATGTGCACCGGCAGGTTCATCAAAACCCGAGCGCCGATCTGGCCGTCAGTTCGGTCGGCAAGTTCGAGTTTGCCGCCATGTTCTTCCATCACACGCGCGACGATGGCGAGGCCTAGCCCCGTCCCTTTGGCGCGGGTGGTCATGTAGGGCTCCAGCAGTCGCCGACGATCATGGACGGGGAAGCCAATGCCATTATCGACC
>JBEIEG010000119.1:0-7851 GCA_040383035.1 Hyphomonadaceae bacterium
AGCGCTTTATGGGCGATTGGTTCAACGATTGCGCCAATAATCAGGCCAATTACAGCTGCAATTGCTGCACTGACCAACCAGGTTACAAAACCTGTAACGGCGGGTACGACTGCCGCAACCGAGGTGGCGAGGTGATGGATGTTCTTCTCTGGCGCAGTATAGCCTAGTTCATAAAGGCCATGGACCATGATCCCACCGCCGACCCATAACATGTCGACCATACCGACCCAATTTAACACTTTCAGGAAAACTGGCATACCGAGCACGAGGCCGCGCCCGAAGGCCGAAATTGCCCCATTGTCAGAGCGTGCCATTTCAGCACCCGCGTCATCGGCCTTCACGATTAAGGCAACCGCCCCATAAACCAAGGCGGTCATGCCAAGCCCTACGACCGCCAAAACCCCGCCTTGCAGCCACAAAGGTGAGGTTGCGACGGTTGAAAGCGTAATGGCCATAATCTCAGCCGAGAGAATAAAGTCGGTCCGTACAGCACTCGCGACTTTTTCGTTTTCCAACTCGAGGGGCGTTTTGTCTCCATCGTCTGCCGCGTCTTCGTCGCCATGACCGCCATGAGGGCGGACAATATCCATCACCTTCTCATAGCCTTCCATGCACAGATAGGCGCCGCCCAACATTAAGAGTGGGGTGATGATCCAAGGCGCAAAGAAGCTCAAGAACAGCGCACCCGGCAAAAGGATGATCATCTTGTTCTTGAGCGAGCCCAAGGCAATTTTGCCAATTATCGGGAGTTCCCGGTCTGAAGCAAAGCCCACCACATAGCGTGGCGTAACCGCAGCATCGTCAATGACAATGCCAGCCGCTTTGCCGGCAGCCTTACCGCCTGCTTTGACAGCTTGGGCGGCTGCATCATCCAAACTTGTGGCCGCTATTTTTGCAATCGCTGCGACGTCGTCCAGCAGCGCCAATAATCCAGAGCTCAAACCCTTACCCCCAAAAAAAACGATCAGAGAAATACTAACATAGGGCGCTTTCGGTCTGTGCGCTATGACCTCGAAGGCGCTTTCCGTCCGCAAGAGAGGTCATCTGCAGGTCTGATTATCACAAAGGGTTGATCCGCCATGCTTTAGCCAAGCTGCTGGTAGAGGGGTCCGCCCAATGCGTTGTCGGACTTGTGAGCATTGGTCGCCAAATTCAAGCGCTTCAAAGCCTTGCAGGCGGGCCTTTCGCTCGCTAACCAACGGCGCAGAAAGGCACTTTAATGACCAAATCAAATCCGGGACTTTATTTTGAAGACTTTCAAGTCGGCATGGTCTTGCGGCATGCGACGCCGAAGACCGTCACCGAGGGCGACGTCGCGCTTTACACAGCGCTGACAGGCTCCCGTTATGCACTGTACTCCTCGGACGCGTTTGCCCGCGATGGCGATTTGGATGCCGCACCAATCGACCCCCTTTTGGTTTTCCACACGGTCTTTGGTAAAACCGTGCCAGATATCAGTCTCAATGCAGTTGCCAATCTGGGCTATGCCGACGGTCGATTTCTTGCGCCTGTTTTCCCGGGCGATACGCTGTCCGCCATTTCTGAAGTGATTGGCGTCAAAGAAAACTCAAATGGCAAAACGGGCGTAGTATATGTCCGCACGACTGGGTTCAATCAGCAGGGCGAAGCCATTTTGTCCTACGTGCGTTGGGTCATGGTGCACAAGGGCGACACTGAAGCGGCTGCGCCAACGCCAGTCATACCTGAGCTGCCCGCTTTTGTGGCACCTGAAGACTTACCAGTGCCCGTGCCCGCTTGGTCCGGCAATTACGACTTTGAATTGGCTGGCTCGCCCTACGCATTTGAGGATTATCAGATCGGAGAGTGTATCGATCATGTTGACGGTATGACGGTCGAAGAGGCGGAGCATCAGATTGCCACGCGGCTTTATCAAAACACCGCCAAAGTACACTTCGATGCGATTGCCCAAGCGCAGGCCCGACAAGGTAAGCGCCTGATCTATGGTGGCGTCGTGATCTCGATTGCACGCGCTTTGGCCTTCAATGGCTTGGCTAATGCCGCCGAAATTCTCGCCATTAACGCTGGTCGTCACATCAATCCGTTGTTCGCGGGCGATACGATTTACGCTTGGAGCGAAGTGCTCGACAAGGCAGTGTTGAGCAATGGACATGGTGCCTTGCGTCTGCGCTTGATCGCGACGAAAAATGTCTCGGCGTATGATTTCCAGGACACGGATAGCCCGGATGTGATCTTGGAGTTCGACTATTGGGCAGCGATTCCTTTACGGTCGAGTTTCTTGAGCTAATGGCCTTTTCACTCGATCCTCGTTTGGCCGCTGATACGTTGTTTGCCGCACAATTCCCATTGTGTGAGGTGCGGGTTATGAATGATGTGCGGTATCCTTGGTTGGTGGCTGTACCACGTGTACCAGGGGCGGTGGAACTTTTTGGTTTGGCACCAAGGGATGCTGCTCAGGTTTGGGCCGAAATTCAGGCGCTTGGTACATTGGTGGCCGGTCTGCCCGGGGTCGACAAAGTCAACATTGGCGCATTAGGCAATATCGTGCGTCAGCTGCATATTCATATTGTTGGTCGTAATGATAACGATCCCGCTTGGCCGGGGCCCGTGTGGGGACATAGCCCTGCCAAGCCTTATGAACCTCATGAGGCTGCACAATTTATTGAACATGTGGTGGGTTTAGCCCATAATTTTTGACATGCTCGTCGATTCACACTGGCGAAATCATGCCACAACATTGGGCGATGCTGCTCGCCTCTCAAACTCAAGGTAGATATGCAACATTCCAACAGCCCAATCTCTGCGGTGCCAAACGAGTTGGTAATCGCCCTTGAAGCATTGGCGCGGCGCGCGGGTGCCGCCATTTTGGTAGTTAAGCGCGGCGGGATCCATGCCGAAGCAAAGTCTGATGGGTCACCCGTCACAGAGGCCGACTTAGCCGCCAATTTGGTCATTCTAGACGGCTTAAGTACACTTCTGCCCGATGTTCCGCTCATCACGGAAGAGGGGGACGATGGTCTAAAGGTCTTAGCTGATCCAGATGCAGACTTTTTGCTGATAGACCCTCTCGACGGCACGCGGGAATTTGTATCGGGTGATCCTGATTACACCGTCAACATTGCTTATGTGCGACGGGGTAGACCCGTCGTCGGCATTGTTCATATGCCCGAAACTGGGCTGTCTTGGGTTGGGGATTCACGGACGACCCCAAGTGCAGCTTGGCAGATTGACCACATTGGCGCCTGGCAGTCGATCCAGACGCGCACATCGGGTGAGACCTTGGCCGTATTGACCTCGCGCTCTCATCAAGACCCAGATACCGAAGCCTTTTTAAAGAAGGTCTCAGTATCAGAACTGGTTAGACGCGGCTCATCCTTGAAGTTTTGCTTGATCGCAGCTGGCCAAGGCGATCTTTATCCGCGTTTTGGGCCTACCATGGAATGGGATACGGCAGCGGGTGACGCAGTGTTAACCGCCGCTGGCGGTGCGATGTTGGACTTAAACGGCCAAGCCTTCCTTTATGGGAAGATCAGCGAGGGCTGCCGGAATGCTGGGTTTATGGCCATGGGTGATCCAGGCCTTGCTGTCACCTTATTCTAAGCAGCAGCTCGACCCAGATTGGCACCTCTAGACCTTAAGGCATGTGCATAAAAGCCAGCAACCCAAGCCGCGACCACATCGCCGTCTAAGGGTGCTTTTAGGGTCGCTAGCGCCGTGTCGGCCATGTCTTCAGAAAACCGTGTGCCACGGCGCGACCGAATTAAAGCATCAGCAAAACTGGCACAGAATTCGGGGTGGCCCTGGAAGGACAGAGCAGGCGCATGGTCATAGACTAATGCCGCATAAGGCGTGAAATCCGAGTGGGCTAAGACCCTCGCGGTGGCCGGTGCCTCCAGCACCTGATCTTGATGGCTCACTGCCAGATGAAGCCTTTGCTTTGACCCGACCATCCAAGGCTCAGCCTTTCCTACGTGATAGGTATGACGGCCCAAGCCCCAGCCTTGCGGTGCTTTGTGCGCACGTCCACCAAAGGCCTCAGCCATGAGTTGATGTCCAAAGCAGATACCTACCTGTGGAACTTGTCTCGCGCTAGCGCGCTGGATCCAGTTTTTGAGGTCGGATATCCAGTCAAAGTCATCATAAACGCCAGCAGGCGAGCCAGTTATCAGAGCGGCTTCAACCGAACTGGGGTCCGGCAGCTCTTTCCCGTCCAACAGATGCACTACTTGACAGGTAAGTCCCGGCATATGAGGGGTCAAAAGGGCTTCCAACATAGTGGGATAAGAGGGAAAATGCCCTCGAATAGGCTCAGGCAGGCGGCCAGTTTCAAAGATTGTCAATTGCATCGCCGTAACCTAACCTCATTTGAAGATAGTTTGCATGCAGAGCATGGTTAGAAAAAGCTAACAAAGGGCGAATGCTGCCTGCATAGGCAGGAATGTTGCAATTTGGTACTTATTTCTACCAATTGTGCCCGCTTGATGCCAATGTTGCGTTTTGAGACATCAACAAATTGTCAACCAAGTATTTTTCCTCTTTCGCAGCGAATGGAACCGTGGCATGTTACTTGCCAACAGGATTTCGACCTTCTTTTAGGTCCCCTGCATGCGAAGACTTATTTGGGCCTCGGCTATTTAGCTGGGGCCTTTTTTCGTGTCTGGTCGAGGGCAGTCCTTAGACGTTCTTTCGGCTCGATTGGAAGGTTGCGACGCTATAGAGCGCGAGGCCCGCCCAGATTAGGCCGAAGGTCACGCCATGGGCTGGGGTAAAATGCTCACCCAAAGCAAGCCCGGTACTAAATTGTAGCGTTGGGGCTAGATATTGCAACAATCCCAACGTTGTTAGCTTGAGCCCGCGTGCGCCAGTTGCAAATAAAATCAGTGGGATAGCCGTCGCAGGGCCCAAGAGGACCAGCAAGCCCATCATCCCCATAGAGCCGCCCATTACGGCGCCGCCGCTTTGAATGTGCCAAATGATGATTGCGAGAGCGGGCAGAAACAAGATGGCCGATTCCCAGAACAAACCAGCGGCCGGCTGAACCGGGGCAAGCTTCCGGACCAATCCATAAAGCGCGAAGGAAAATCCAAGGCCCAGCGCAACATAGGGAAAGGCCCCAACTAAGAAGGTTTGGTTTAGTACACCTAACAGCGCCAAGGTCAGTGCACCGATCTGCCATTTGGTAAGCTTTTCCTTAAAAAATGCCACGCCCATGCACACATTGATCAGCGGATTGATAAAATAACCAAGGCTCGATTCTAGAATCCGGTCTTGGCCGACGGCCCAGACATAGAGAAGCCAATTACCGCCGATTAAAGCAGCCGACAAAGCTAGGAGGGCTAAGGTGCGAGCGGTGATCCGCAGCGAAGCAAGCCCGCCGAAAAGTAAAGCGGCAAGGAACGCACACGGAAGGGTCCAGACAATCCGTTGGGCGGTGACTTCCAAGGGCGGAATCTTAGAAAAAAGATGCAGGAAAGCAGGTAGCAGACCCCACATGATATAAGCAGACAGCGCCGCCCAGAATGCTGGCGGCAACTTTGTGCGTTCTACTGCTGTCATTGCTCCCCCTTTTGCTGCCTAGCGCCACCCCGCCAAGCGCAAAGCAAAAGGGGCAAGGTCAAGTTGTCTTACTAGGCTTCCGCCACCGTCAGCTTTTTCTCGAATGCGCCGCGATCAACCAATAGCTGGGCGATCTGAATGGCATTGAGCGCCGCACCTTTACGCAAGTTATCCGCGACCACCCACATAGCCAAACCGTTTTCAACGGTTGGGTCACTGCGAATACGTGATACATAGACTGGGAATTCGCCCGCAGCTTCAACTGGGGTCATATAACCACCGGCTTCGCGGCGATCCATTACCACCACACCAGGAGCCTCTTCCAAAGCTTCGCGGGCCTCATCATCACTGATGGGGTTTTCAAACTCGATGTGGACAGCTTCAGAGTGGCCTACAAATACAGGTACGCGGACCACAGTCGCCGTTACCTTAATTGCAGGATCCAGCATTTTCTTGGTTTCTGCGACGAGCTTGAATTCTTCGGTCGTATAGCCGTCTTCCATGAAGTCACCGCCATGGGGGATGACATTAAAGGCGATCTGCTTTGGATAGACCTCAGTTTTCACCGGATCATTCACAAAGATGCCGCGCGTTTGGGTCCATAATTCGTCCATGGCCTCTTTGCCGGTGCCAGACACTGATTGGTAGGTCGCAACAACTACGCGCTTGATCTTCGCGAGATCATGCAAGGGCTTCAGGGCCACAACCAGTTGCGCGGTGGAGCAATTGGGGTTTGCGATGATCATTTTCTTCTTATAATTCATCGCTGCGTCAGGATTGACTTCAGGCACTACCAAGGGAACGTCGGGGTCCATGCGCCATTGGCTGGAATTGTCGATGACCAAGCAGCCTTGCGCAGCAATCTTGGGCGACCATTCCTTTGATGTTGATCCACCCGCACTCATCAAGCAGATGTCCCAGCCAGTAAAGTCAAAATAATCAAGGGATTGACATTTCAATGTCTTGTCGCCGAACGAGACCTCACGTCCCAATGATCGACGCGACGCGATCGCAGCGATCTCTGAAACCGGAAATTTCAACTCTGCCAATAAAGCAAGCAATTCGCGACCAACATTGCCGGTTGCGCCGACGACAGCAACTTTTAAACCCATGATATTTCTCCGTAGGAGGCCCTATTAGCCCTTTGAGTGCTAATGGCCAAGTGCAAAGGACTGCGGTGAGTCCTTTGCTAACGTCAGCACTACGCCAAATAGCTTAGATGGCACGTAAGGCGGGCAGGCATTGGTTCAGCGACTTCTCGATTGTGTCGATCATGAAGTCGATTTCAGACGTGGATACGATGAGCGGCGGACACATGACAACGCTGTCGCGAATGCCGCGTACCATCAGGCCATTGGCGATACAGGCGTCGCGCACCATGGGGCCTGCTTTGCCCTCCTTGCCGCCAAAGCGGTGGTTCGTGCCATGCTCTGAGACAATCTCAACGGCACCCAATAGGCCTTGCGAGCGCACTTCCCCAACCAGTTCATGGCCAGCCAAACGCTGCAGCGCTTTCGCGAGATAGGGGCCTGTGACTTCGCGCGTGCGGGTCACGAGGTCTTCACGCTCAATAATCTCCAGATTTCGTTCTGCTACAGCGCAACACATCGGGTGTCCGGAATAGGTATAGCCATGAACAAAATCGCCACCTTTTTCGCGCAAAACTTCAACAATCGCGCGTGACGCAATTGTAGCTGAGATGGGGGCATAGCCGGACGATAGTTGTTTGGCAGTGGTAATGATGTCAGGCGTAAAGCCATAAGTATTGTGGCCAAACCATTGGCCCGTGCGGCCGAAGCCGCAAATAACTTCGTCAGCCACCAAGAGAACATTATATTTCCGGCAGATTGCTTCAACCTTCTGCCAATAGCCTTTGGGCGGGATGATCACCCCGCCAGCCCCTTGGATTGGTTCGCCAACGAAGGCCGCGACATTGTGCGCGCCGACCTTCAAGATGCGGTCTTCAACTTCTTGCGCACATCGTGTCGCAAAGGCTTCTTCATCCTCACCAAAGCCTTCGTTGAAGGCATAAGGCTGAATAACATGCTCGATCCCCGGTATGGGCAGGGAGCCAATGGCATGCATGGCACTCATGCCACCCAAGCTAGCGCCAGCCACCGTTGACCCATGATAGCCATTGCGGCGGCAGATGAAGATGTTCTTATAGGGTTGTCCTTGCACTGCCCAATAGTGGCGGACCATGCGGAACATGGTGTCGACCGCCTCAGAACCAGACGAATTGAAGAACACATGCTGCAGTTCGCCGCCCGCGATGCCGGCGATTTTGGCTGCTAAGCGCACGGCAGGCGCGGTCGC
>JBEIEG010000120.1:0-7769 GCA_040383035.1 Hyphomonadaceae bacterium
CGCCGATAAGTTCCCACTCCAGGCCCTCACATCACCGAAAGCCCATTTGGCACGCGGCCCCCATCGGCCAGACCTCCCCATGAGGGGAACCCTGAAATGTCCGCTTTAATTTGAAAAATGCTGGTTAGTGACCTCAGCAACCCTTAGATCGCGTCTCGTTTTCTTGAAAACGAGGTTGCGAGCTAAATTTATGATTTAAGGCCAGTTTTACACCATTTTTCGATTCGCAAAAATGGTGAACGGCCCTAGGATTCAGTTCGAGAAGGAGCCTAAGGCGCTGTATCCGCTAACCTAGTAAGGGAAGGCAAGAAGACAGCTTTGCGCAATCAAAATGGATGTAATTGGATGTAATTGGATGTAATCGGATAGGAGATTGGATCTGTTTACCACGTCCAACCTGCAAATCACCGCTGAAATTCTGCTTCTGATTTCAGAGATTGATGAATTCAAAGGCGCGTGGCGCTCACTTAGCACATTGGCCCCTGAACGCTTGCTGGCCTTGCGTCGTGTGGCAACAATTGAAAGTATTGGCTCGTCAACCCGAATTGAAGGTAGCAAGCTGACAGATGCTGAAATCGAGCCATTATTGGCTAACCTTGAAATAGGCAGCTTCGAAACACGAGACGCTCAAGAGGTGGCTGGTTACGCAGATGTGATGGGAACCATCTTCGCAGCATAGGAAGACATTGACCTGAACGAAAACCACATACGCCAATTACATCGAGATCTTCTGCACCATAGCACCAAAGATGAAATACACCGCGGCTCCTGGAAAACGAGCAGCAATTCCGTTGCTGCTTTTGACGGGGAGGGGCTTCAAGTATCAATCACCCCAAAGACATGAGACTGGTGCCGCGACCATTCGATCATCAAATTGCTTCACCTCCCTGCCAGTGTACAACACAATCCCCTGCACGAATGCCGGGCCAAGTGTGTCACGCAATGTGCGCATGGTTTTGAACCAATCGTAATTAACCGTCGCATTGGCTTTGACTTCGATTGCAACGATCTTGCGGTCCCAGGTCTCAAGGATGAAATCGACTTCTTCGCCAGCCAACGAGCGCAAGTGATAGATGCTTGGCGGGTCGCTGTGAAAGGATGCAAGCCTTAACAATTCTGCGAATACAAAAGTCTCAAGCAACGGGCCAAAAACAGCGCGCTGTTCGATGGACCCCGGGCTATATCGACATAAAGCGGCAACAAGGCCGGAGTCCAAAAAGTGAATTTTGGGGGTTTTTGCAAGTCGCGAAATCTCGTTGCGCGACCAAGGCTGAACGCGGGCAACGATGTAAAGCGCTTCTAAAGCCGCGATATAACGATCAATCGTTGCGCGAGCGAGCTGCAGTGTTTTTGATAGATCGCTTATATTAAGGGTACCAGAGGTTCGAAGTGCCAATTGAGCAATCAGATTTGGTAACAGGTCACCTCGGTCAAAATCAGCGATATCTGCGATGTCATGCTGTGCGGTTAATGCACCATAGGCTTCAAACCATTGCCGGCGGCTTCCGACGGGTAAAGAAGTCGCTTCAGGAAAACCGCCCGTCGCGACAATCTGCTCGATTGGGCGATCATCCGCTGGAGACTTCGGCACTTGATTGGCGAAAACCGCGTCAAAAAAGCCCGATGACTTGCCTGTTAGCTCGACTTGGGCAAGGGGCAAAAGGGTTTTGCGTGCCATGCGCCCAGTTAGTGCATCTTGAACTGTTGACAGTGCCGTTAAGTCTGCTGACCCGGTAATAAGGAACTGACCAGGGCGCGTATTGAGATCAACAACGGCTTTCATGGGCAATATGAGTTGGGGTGCTCTTTGAATTTCATCGATCACCAACCTGCGTTCGCCCACATCCAAAAAACCAACAGGATCAGAGCGCGCAAACGACAAAAGATCAGGCTCATCCAGCGACCGATAAACCGCCCCCTCGCCAGCTATCTGTCGCGCTAATGTGGACTTGCCTGACTGGCGCGGTCCAGTCATGGCAACAATCCGCATGAAAGTTAGGGCGTCGACTATTCCAGAGGCAGCTTGGCGTGTAAACATTGTCAACGTGATAGCTGAGAATTGCCAGTCAATCAACTTAATATTGTCATCGAAGAGGCGCCAAAATAGTGTTGTGTCAGGTCCGCAATCGGCAATAGCTGGCCGAAGATAAGCGCGCGGCATGACACGCCTTGACGGCTCAGACGACCGTTGCCGCGATCGCGGGTTTCCAGTTCCATGGCAGGAGTTCATGGAGGCGTTTGTTGGGATGATCGTCAATGCGGGGGAGGGTGAGCCGTGTACGGCGAACGGCGAGCCAGGCTTCTGGGTTAATGGCGTTGAGCTTGGCGGTTCATAATCTGGCGATACGTCCATTTTGCTGGCCGATTACGGCTGGTCTGCTTGGGGGGTGAAGCTCTATGTCGCGGCTAACATGTCTGCTCAAATCGCAGATTGGGCGAAGTCGGTTTCGCATTTGCTTCTATAAATAAATCTTGCGCGATATTGCGCAATCGAGAAAATCGCGCAATATCGCGCAATGAATACCAATTATCGCGCAAGCCCCGAAGATAACCTCTTATCCGCCTTGTTTCGAAACATTGAACCCGTTGGCTTGGCGCAACTGAAGCTAAGCGAGCACGGCATTGCCGACATTCCCCGGCGCACGCTGCAATACACCATGAAAAAGCTGGTGAGTTCAGGGCAAGTTATCCAAACAGGTGCTGGACCCTCTGTGCGCTATCAATTGGCAAAGCAAGCGGCACTTAACCCAGAGACAATTCGACTTAGCGACATGTCAGCTGAGATCATCGACTTGGTATCAAGGCCACAGGCAAACCGCACGCCAGTTGGTTATGATCATGGCTTTCTGAACTCATATCAGCCAAACGAGACGGGGTATCTGACCAGTCAAGAGCGGCTGACGCTAGCGGGCATTGGGCGTTCGGCGATGGTGGGCGCCGAAGCTGGCACTTACGCAAGGCAGATATTGGGTCGATTGTTGATCGACCTTGCTTGGAACTCCAGCCGCTTGGAAGGCAGCACCTATTCGCTGTTGGATACGCAACGTCTTATCGAATTTGGACGCTTTGCCGACGGTCACACAGCCTTAGAAGCGCAAATGATCCTCAATCATAAGGATGCGATTGAGTTTCTTGTTGAGGGCGCAGCAGAGTCCAGTTTCAATCGAACGACGATCCTGAACCTTCATGCACTCTTGGCCAACAATTTGCTCGCTGATGCCGCCGCCGTTGGACGACTGCGCACGATTGGCGTTGGCATTGGTGGATCGGTCTTTATGCCGCTAGAGATCCCCCAACAGATAGAAGCACAATTTGACGCCATTTTGTCCAAAGCCAGCGCGATCACAGACCCGTTTGAGCAGGCCTTCTTCGTCATGGTGCATTTGCCCTATCTCCAGCCATTTGATGACGTCAATAAACGCGTGTCGCGACTGGCGGCCAACATTCCCCTAGTCCGTGCCAACCTTGCGCCGCTGTCGTTCACCGATGTGCCACAAGACCTGTACACCCGCGCGACGCTGGCGATTTATGAACTCAACCGGATTGAACCTTTGAAGGAGCTTTTCATCTGGGCCTATCAACGCTCAGCGGCGCGCTATGTTGCTGTTCAACAAACGATAGGCGAGCCTGATCCTTTTAGGCTGACCTATCGCAATGAATTGCGGGAAGTTATTGCTATGGTCATCACGGGGCTTGTTGGGCGCCAAGACGTCGAGAGCGCTATCCTCGAAGCGACGCCTGCCACCGTCGCCGCGCATGCTCGCGAGACCTTCACCCAATTGGTTCAAAGTGAGCTGCTGGTCATCAACCACGGCAATTTCGCCCGCTACCGCGTCAGGCCTTCGCAATTTAAGGCTTGGAAGGATGTTTGGGACAGGTAACGGCGCTCCCGCCCATCTTAGGTCTTGGTCGGCTATTCGGACCAAGTGATAATCTCCGCGCGAGGCCGCTACACAGGTACGAAACTTATCTGTAGCCGTGTTCCGGTAGCCTGAGCGTAGCGTTCTAGATCGCGTCTCGTTTTCAAGAAAACGAGACGCGATCTAGGAAGTGCCCCGGTCTTTTTAACTGGAATTGACCCAGGCTAAAGTTAGGTGCCGCATAGGGGAAGTTGTGCCAAACAATGTGGCTTTCCCGACTTTAGAGTATCCGTGATGGTCAAGCCATCTGGTTTTGCCAATTGCGGGTCTTCAGAGCGTGTTCCGATCAATTGGAATCAATTGATCGGTAAAACTACGCTCTATTTCAAAGCGCTCTAGTCCGAGATCGTCCGGGATTTGGCAAGTTGGCTGTACCAATGATAGCTGGCCTTCGGGGTGCGCTTCTGGCTCGTGTAGTCGACATGAACCAGACCAAATCGCTTGGAATACCCATGCGCCCACTCAAAATTATCCAGCAGCGACCAAACCAGATAGCCACGCACATCATAGCCGTCCTCAATAGCGCGCGCGATTTGGCCCAGATAGCCCGTTAGCAAGCTAATCCGGTCGGTATCGAGGACTTCGCCGTTGGCGGTCACCTCATCGGGAAACGCACCCCCGTTTTCAGTGATATAGATCGGCAAAACGGCATAGTGCTCGTAAACACGGGCTATCACTTCATAAATGCCCTCTGGCCGGATTTCCCATCCCATCAAGGTCACCGGCGTACCGGCGAGGGGAGGTACAAAGCCCATGCCGCCACCCGCAGTTGCGCCATCACAGGACACGCTGGCTGGGTTTGCCGCAATTTTTGAACGCGTGTGGTGATTGATGCCCAGGAAATCCAAATCGGCCTTGAGCTGGTCCATGTCGCCTGCGCGAACGAAAGGCGTGACCATGGCTGCAAGCTCGGCCGGGTAAGTTCCCTTAAAAATCGGATCCAGGAAGGCACGGTTCATGACCGCATCAGCCAATGCGCTTGCGGCAGCGTCCTCAGCGCTGTGAGAAGCAGGCGTCACCCCATTGATCGCCAGCACGGTGCCTACTTTTGCGCCAGGAGCAAGGCTTCGCACGAGGCGCGCGCCGTTTGCAGTTGCAAGGCTCACATGATGCACAGCCGCACCATAAGCGGCCGGGTCCCTTAGTCCTGGTGCATGCTGGCCCAAAAGATAGCCCAGAGACGAGAAAATCGTCGGCTCATTGAACATGCACCAATGGGTGACGCGGTCTTTCAAACGCTCGGTGACAATGCTCACCAATTCTAGATACCAATCCACAGACGCCCGATTGGCCCAGCCGCCTTGGTCTTGTAAAACTTGTGAATAGTCCCAATGATAAAAGCAGACCCAAGGCTCCAGGCCACGTGCAAGGCAGGCATCAACCAGTCGGTCATAAAAGGCCAGCCCCGCTTCATTCACCCTTCCAACGCCATCTGGTAAAACGCGCGCCCAATTGATCGAGAAGCGGTAGGCCGTCATCGCCCCGGCTTGGGCCAGATCGAGATCTTCTTCAAAGCGATGATAGTGATCACAGGCGATGTCGCCAGTATCGCCAGTATGGATTTTGCCAGGCGTATGAGAAAACCGGTCCCAGATGCCTTCCCCGCGACCATCGGTTTGGGCAGCACCCTCGATTTGATAGGCAGCAGTCGATGCGCCGAAAACGAAACTATCGGGAAAACGAGCAGACATGCTTTAGTGTCCTTGGACCGGGCTTGTTGAGGTGCGGCGTTCGCCAATCTGCTGGCGCAATTCGCCGTGGCGTTTGGCGTCGATCGGATATTTCCAAAGAATTGCCATGGAGGCCAAAATGCCAAGGAGTGGAATGAGCGACATCATGGCAGTGATGCCATCGAGCGTTTGGACGGACTGTGCCTGATTGGCCTTATAGCCAACCCCGTCCAGCATCAGACCGAGTAAGAGGGCATTGACCCCAAGGGCAGCCTTTTGCGCAAAGCTGGCAAAGCCAAACACTTTGGCTTCATGGCGCACCCCTTGATAGGCTTCGCCCCATTCCACCGTGTCGGGCAACATCGACCAAAACAATACCCCAAAAGACGACCCGCCGATTGAAATGAGCATGATAATCGCCATGACGACGCTCACATCTTTTGATGGATTGAGATAAAATGCCAGATATCCCACTATTGCGATCACGCTACCCATCATCCAGGCGGCACGCTTGGAGGTTTTAGAGGCTATGAACACCCAGACCGGTACCAGGATCAGCATGGCAAGCGCTGGTGTAACCAAGGCCAGGGTCGCAGATTCAGGAGCTTCGAGAACATATTTGAAATAATAAAGCACATTCTTGGAAAACATGGTCACAGCAATCGATACCGCTACGATCACCAAAAATACACGCACCAAAGGACCATTTTGGGCAAATTGGGAAAAGAACGCACCTATATCTTTCCACATGGGTTCGGGCGTCGGCGCCGCTTCGGTCTCTTCTGGCTCCCGCATGACTGAGACAACAAAGGCGAAGATCAACACAGCCAGAATGCCCGCAGCCATTGCCGCCAAGACATAGCCACGCGCCTCATCGCCCTGGCCAAGGTTCGTCACCACCAAAGGCGTCAACATCGCGACCGTCAGCACACCGCTGGCGGCACCCATCATGCGAAACCCTGCAAGCTGGGAGCGCTCGTTCGCGTCAGAGGACAGGCGCGCTTGTAAGGAAGAAAATGGAATACTCGCCACAGTATAGGCGGTACGCAACAAGCAATGGGTAAAGGCGATCCAGATCACCAGCGCGATGCCGGTAAAACCCGGGTTCCAAAACGCTACAGCATAACTGATCGCCAAAGGTATCGCGGCTAACGCGATCCAGGGTCGATACCGGCCCCATTTGGTCCGTGTACGGTCTGCGATAACTCCCATCACGGGATCTGTGACGGCATCCCAGGCTAAAGCGATGGCATAAACAAGCCCAGCAATGGTCGGGCTCACACCAAACACATCGGTGTAAACATACATCAAGAACAAGCCCGTTCCTGACCACACAAGGTTAAATGCAAAGTCTCCTGCACCAAATCCAAATTTGGCTAGCAATGGCAGGCGCGCGTCGCTTGTCGAGGTGGGTTGCCCGCTTGGGATGCTCTGTTCAGCCATTCGATCAGGGAGCCTTCTTGGTTGCGGGCGTTTCGTTAGGCATCCAGACTGGCCCATTGGCATAGGGGTCGGTTCTTGGTTGCGCGATCGCGCCAAACTCTGCCCGTGCCGCGTCAATCATGGCCTTTAGCCGGCCCACGACATCGGGGAAGCGGTCGGCGAGGCTTACAGTCTCGCCACGGTCGTTCTTCATATCGAACAACAAACGATAATTGAATTGATCGAGGGGGGCGTCAATGGTCAAGTAGTAAGCGCGAACCAACAAGCGCCAGTCTTGGGTGCGTATTGCTGCAATATTGGCATTGGAGAAAAAGAAAAGCTTCTCATGGGGCGTTTGTGCCCCGCGCTTGGTCAGGATCGGCCAGATATCCTGACCGTCAATCACACGATCCGTCGGGACACGCGCGCCAGCGAGCGCCGATAAGGTCGGCAACAGATCGATATTCATCGACATCTGGTCAGAGACGATTCCACCTGGAATTTTGCCCGGCCAACGGGCAATGAATGGCACACCATAGGAACCCTCATAGGTGCCGCCCTTACGGTCCCGGAGCGGCCCGCTTGAGCCTTCCCACCAAGGGCCATTATCACTGGTGAAGATCACAAGTGTGTCGCGGTCTTTTCCAGCGGCCTTGAGGGCTTTGAAGATTTCGCCCGTGGTCCAGTCCATTTCCTCGATAAAGTCACCATAAAGACCCTGTTTGGACTTGCCACGAAACGATGGGCCAGGGCGTAG